>DATKMJ010000023.1 GCA_035541935.1 Candidatus Binatia bacterium
GCGTTGACGCCGAGCGCTTTATAGAGTTCTGAGCGCGTGTCGGCCAGCAGCGCGAACGGAATCGAGTACTTCTTCTTGAAGCGCTGGTGCGACTCGACGGAGTCGCGGCTGACGCCGACGATGCGCGCCTTCTTCGCTTCGAAGCGATCGTGGATGTCGCGAAACTGTGACGCTTCGCTCGTGCAGCCCGGGGTGTCGTCTTTCGGATAGAAGTAGAGAACGAGGGGTCCGCCGAGGAGGTCGGTGGTCGTCACCGATTCGCCCCGGTCGTCGAGGAGCGTGACCGAGGGTAGTCGATCGCCTTCGCCAAGCATTCGTGCGCCTTTCTAGAAACGTCGTGCAGTGCCGTCGCCCCATCCATTGGCCGAGCGCCTTATCGAACGCCTGCAGCCCGGCGCGCCCGCGCGAATTCTCGACTTTGCCTCGGGGAGCGGACGCAACGCCGGCGCGATTCGCAGCGCCGGATTCGAGGTCTTGGCCGTAGACGACGGCACGGCCGCATCGGACGCGCCGCTCGCGGGCGTCGCGCCGGGATTTGCGGCGGCAATCTCGACGCACGGGCTCCTGCACGGCACGCCCGCGCGGATCGCGGCTGCGCTGCGCGCGATCGGCGACCGCCTCGTTCCCGGCGGACTGCTCTTCGCGACGTTCGGCTCGACGCGCGACGCGCGTTTCGGCGAAGGGACGCGGATCGCCGATTTCACCTATGCGCCGGCGGACGGCGACGAGCGTGGCGTCGCGCACGCTTATTTCGATCGCGAGCGGCTGCACACGCTGCTCGAGCCGTCGTTCGAGATCGAATCGCTCGAAGAGCGCGGCGTCGACGAGATCGCCGGAGCGTGGGCGCACTTGGAGCGCCCGCTCGCAGGCGCCGCGCACTGGTTCGCGATAGCGCGCAAGCGATGAGAAGGCTCTGCATCCTCACGCTCGCTGCGGTACTCTGCGCCACGGCGTCCTGCTCGAAGGCCGGCGAGCGGCGCACCGCGGGATCGCAGCTCGTCTTCAGCGGTCTCGCGGGCGAGCCCGACTCGCTCAATCCGATGTTCTCCAACGAAGCGGACGAGCTAAACTTCAGCCACCTCTACATGTCGTATCTCGTGGAGAACGACGACCGCGGCGAGACGATCCCCGAGATCGCCGAGCAGATACCGACGCTCGCCAACGGCGGCATCTCGCACGATCAGCGAACCGTGAGGTATCGCATTAGAAAGGGCGTTCGCTGGCAGGACGGCGCCCCGCTCACGGCGCGCGACGTCGTCTTCTCCTATCGGGCGATCGTCGATCCGCGCAACAACGTCGCGACGCGCGTCGGCTATCGAGAGGTCCAGAGTATCCGCGCCGCCGGCGACGACGTCGTCGTCGTGCGGCTGCGCCGCCGCTTCTCGCCATTCGTCCAGTATTTCTTCGGGCCGCAGGGCGTCGGCGCGATCATGCCGGCGCACCTGCTCGCGAATCTTGCCGATCTCAATCGCGCGCCTTACAATCAGCAGCCGATCGGCGCCGGCCCGTTCCGCATCGTCCGTTGGTACCGCGGTGACCGCATCACGTTCGCGGCAAATCCGCTCTACTGGCGCGGCAAGCCCCGCATCGCGACGTTGACCTACCGTATCGTCCCCGACCCGAACACCCGGCTCGAACTGCTGCGCACCGGTGAAGTCGACGCCTACTTCGACGTTGATCCGCAGTTGCTGCCGCAGCTTCGCCAGATGCCGAACGTGCGGATCGCGCTGACGCCGACCGCCGACCTTCACGTGCTGCGCTTCAATCTCACCGATCCGGCGCTGCGCGACGCAAACGTGCGCCGGGCGATCGCGATGTCGATCGACCGCCGACGGATCATCGCGGCAGCGACGCACGGCAGCGGGCTCGTCATCGCGGCGGACCAGCCGAGCAACTCCTGGGCCTACGACGGGGCGCTCCCGCCGCTGCGCTACGATCCCGTCGCGGCACGGCGCCTGCTCGCCGGCAGATCCCTCGATCTGACGCTCGCGCTCGCGCCGCAGATCGTCAACGGATCGCCGCTCGTTGCCGCGATTCTGCAAGAGGAGATGCGCCGCATCGGCGTACGCGCGACGATCAAACAGTACCCGAGCGGCATGTTCTACGCGCCGGCCGCGCAGGGCGGCGTGCTCGCGAGCGGCCGCTATCAGCTCGCGTACGACGCGTGGTGGGTGCTCGGCAACGACCCCGACGACTCGTGGAACATGGCCTGCGATCAGATGCCGCCTGCCGGGCTCAACTACACGCGCTGGTGCGACCTCGGCGCCGATACCGCGATGCGCGACGCGATGGCGACCGTCGAGCGGTCGCGCCGTCGCGCCGACTATGCGATCGTCCAGCGCGCGATCGCACGCGAGGTCCCGATCTTTCCGCTATGGCAGGTCCGGATTCCCGACGCGTACCGCGCGTACGTGCACGGCATCGCGCCGTCTCCCGGCGGCTCGACCTTCTGGAACGCCTGGAGTTGGCGGGTCGACCAGTGAACGCTAGTGCGCAACATCCGGCAGCACGGCCTGGGCGGCAACGTGCTTCAGAGCTGAGTATCCGCGAGGTCGATGGCACCGAGAGCCGCGTCATCCGCTGGACCAATGACGGCGTACATCGCATGGGTCTGCGCCCATTTCTTAAGCCGCAATTGTGGGATGGGTTCAGTTGTTAAAGTCTTGCTCGTGACTCCGTCGCCGGCGTTCCGGCTTCAAGTTCTTTGAGGATGCCGACGATCTTGGCCTCACTGAAGCGGCTTTTCTTCAAGAGGGAGTCTCCTTGCTGTGGGCTCTACGCCCGGAAGCTCACAACTCGCGCTGGCCCGTTTTAGGCCTTACACGTCAGCTCGGGGACACCCTCTAGGGCATCTCAAAGATCGCCAGCGTACCCTGGCGCGCAAGTGGCGGCCCAAGTACAACGCTCTGCCCCTCGAGCACGTACGGGAAGAACACGTCTATGGAATAGCCATTTTGATGTTCGAGGAGGGCCACGATAGCGTCGGATTGCTCGCCAGTCGCCGGCAGCGCCGTCTTTGCATCGTAGACGACGCCGACGGCCTTGTAGTTGTGAATGCGTGCTCCCGCAGCCAGGGCCCTCTTCACCGATGCGATGAGGTCCTCGGATAGCTGATGATCGCCCGGTTCGTCGGCGCTGACCGGGACGAACTCTCCGCCTTGGCCGAGGGCGCCGCCGTAAGGGTAGAACTCCGCGTGCCTTTCCAGCATCTGGAGAGCGAAGGGGAGTAGCGCATTCATAAGCGCTTCACATTCTAACTTCGGATCGCCCATAGTTTCTCAGGCGTAAGCGCGTTCCGGAGGTCTCACTAACGGCATCTTCCATTTCAATTTGACGAGGCGATTGAGCTCGATCGTTCACTCAATACTCGCCGGAACATGCCGGCTTCGCCTACAACTTCTGCACGTACAGCAAGAACAACCCCTAATCCTACTTGAAGATTCACTTGGGCTGCTCTGCTTTGCGCTCCTCGGGTTTCGCATTCGCCGATTTTCTAACGATCGCGGCGGTCTACTACCGGGTGAGGCTCACGCATCATGTTGCTACCAGCACTGGCTTACGGCGCAATATATGCTGCGGCGATCTTGTCAGCGGTTGAGAGATTCTCTGTAGTTGACCCACCTTCGCCGAGAGGTAGTTTTTTGGACATCAGGCGGCTTGATCCGTCCGTCGCTCGAAGTTGTTGGGTGGGAGATAGCCGAGTGCTAAAGGCTTGCGGTGAGCATTGTACCATCGTTCGATGAAATCGAAGATTACCGCTGCCGCTGCCCGCTGAGTCTTGAACCGATGGAACGCCAGCAACTCGCATTCGAGCGTTGCGTCGAAGCTCTCGCACGTCGCGTTATCGTAGCAGTCGCCGACTGATCCCATCGAGGGCCGGATGTTCGCCTGGTGGCACCGCTTACCGAAAGCGATCGACGGATTTTCAGTCGGCGCCAGCCCCAGCGCGGCCGCCGCATCGCCAGCCCGCGCATCCGTGCCGCGATCGGCTCATCGCTTGGGCGCTTCGACCGATAGCTGAGCGTACTGCGCGTGCAAGAGATCAGCCGGCATGCTTAGCGTGGTCAGTCCGTCGGCTCGCAGCACCCTGTAGTGCGCAGCCAGCGTTCGCTGAAACTTTGCGAAGTCGCCAGGCCTCGGAGCCTTGTCATCTTCCGGTGCACTGAAAGCGGGATGCAGTCCCGCTTTGCATGGAGAGCTCTTGTGAGATGGGGCCACCTATATCGCATTGACGGGCGAATGGTCCCCCGGGCGAGGCGGCCGAAGGCCGGGCGCGCGGCAGGCATCAGTCTTTGGACCCAGAGAGCGGTCCCGGCCGTAGGCCCCGAGAGCACGACCCAGCTGCTGCTGCGCACCTCTCCTATCGAGGCGTCCGTTGTGGTAGCATCGTGCCAGCGACTAACCTTTGTGTCAGTCATCTCCAAAACAACTAGCTAGAACGGTTGACAGAATGGGTAATAAAGCCAGC
>DATKMJ010000024.1 GCA_035541935.1 Candidatus Binatia bacterium
CGCGATCGCGCTGGCCGCCTGCGCGGGTCACGGCGTCGTTCCGACGGCGCAGAGCCCGATGGCGCAACTTGCGACCGGCGGCGCTATGGCGCCGCTCGCGCTGAAGACCTGCGCGACCAGCCCGCCGCAATACGAGTGGATTTACGGCGGCGCTTGCCAGACGATTACGTTGAAGCCGACCGGTGCGAGCTTCAGCCTCGGAGAGTACCAGAACATCACCGTCAAGGGTTCGATCGGCAAGAACAGCACCAAAGGAACCGCGAACGTCGTTATCGCCGACGCGATCGACAAGAACGGCGACATCTCGAAGTATAAGGGTGGGGCGTTCCCCGCGTACAAAGCGAACGGCACGACCTACGTCTACGCCGCCGCGATCAACCAGAGCACGCAGACGATCAAGCCGATCACCGTGAAGAATAAGCCGGTGCTCCAGTACGTCGTCACCGATTCGAAGGGATTCGGCAGCGCTAACAAATGCGGCGCGGCCGTGCTGACCTTCCAGAAGAACGGCAAGCCGCTCTGGGAGCCGTTGCCTGCAAGCGGCACGATCAAGGGCAATACCGCAACGATCAGTCAGTACACGGTGCCCAGCAACTTTGAGTTCCCCCCGAAGATCCCGCTCTACTTCGGCGTGAACTGCTACAAGCAGTAGCGCGCGCCACGCAAGTCTCGAGAACCCCGCCTCGGCGGGGTTCTTCTTTTCCGCCGCCAATCTAACTGACGCTCATGCCGAAGACGAGAGAGTGGCACTGGTACGTCGAGGAGTTCTCGCCCGCCGAGCGGCACCATCACGCCGTAGACGAGCTCCTCTACTCCGGCCGCTCGGATTTCCAGCAGGTCGCCGTGCTGCGCTCGCCGGTCTTCGGTAAGATGCTCGTCCTCGACGGCGATACGCAGAGCGCGCAGGCCGACGAACGGATCTACCACGAGACGCTCGTCCATCCGGCGCTGGCCGGCGCCCCGGGCGCAAGCGAAGTGCTCGTCATCGGCGGCGGCGAGGGCGCGACGCTCCGGGAAGCCCTGCGCTCGCCCCGCGTGAAGCGCTGCACGATGGTGGATATCGACGGGCTCGTCGTCGAGCTTTCGAAGAAGCATCTGCCCGAGTGGTCGGCCGGAGCGTTCGACGACCCGCGGGCGCGCGTGATCGTCGGCGACGCGCTCGAGTTTCTCCAATCGAACGAGGATCGGTACGGCGTCGTCATCTCCGATCTCACCGAGCCGCTGGCCGACTCGCCGAGCAATCCGCTCTTCAACGACGGCGTCTTCCGGCTGATCAAGTCGCGCCTCGCCGGGGGCGGCGTCTACGTGCTGCAGGCGTCGACCGCGGCCGTCCACAATGCGGCGCTCCACTGCAAGATGGCGCGCACGCTGCGCAAGCATTACGAACACGTCGTCTCCTTCACGACGCACGTGCCCGCGTTCGATACCGAGTGGGCATTCCTCGCCTGCAGCGACGCGGTCGATCTCGCGCGGCTCGACCGCGAAGCAATCGAGGCCCATTGCGCGGCGCTGCGCGGCGAGAGTTTCTTTTACGATGCGATCACGCACGAACGGCTCTTCGCGCTGCCGCTCTTCCTGCGCCGGATGCTTGCGGCCGGCGGGGATACGTTCTGAGCGGACGAAAGCCGGCACGAGGAGAGGATCATGACGACTGACTTTTCGCACGCACCGCGTGCCTGGGAGAAAGAGAAGAGCAACTTCGTCGCGCTCTTGGATCTGAAGCTCGAGAGCGTTGAGCACGGTAGGGCCGTCATGCGCATGCCCTACCGCGACGAGGTCGCCAACGGGACGGGCGCGGTTCACGGCGGCGCGATCGTCAGCCTCTGCGACACGGTCTTCTACGTGGCGCTCGCCTCGATCTACGGCCGCGATCAAGAGACGACGACCGTCGCCCTCCAGTGCAACTTCCTCGCGCCGGCGCGTCCGCCCCACGATCTCGTCGCCGAAGCGAAAGTCCTGCGCGCCGGGCGCCGGATCGTCTACGGTGAGGTCTACGTCCGCAGCGGCGAGAAGATTGTCGCGCACGCGACGCTGGACTTCCTCAACTCCTACCCCGACGAAAAGCCAAAGCGAGTCTCGCCCTGAGCGGAGTCGAAGGGGTGAAACGCACGGCGCTCTACGACGATCACGTGCGGGCGGGCGCCCGGCTCGTGCCATTCGGCGGTTTCGAGATGCCCGTGCAGTACTCGGGGATCCTCAAGGAGCACGACGCCGTGCGCGCGCGCGCGGGGCTCTTCGATCTCTCCCACATGGGGCAGTTCTGGCTGACCGGCGACGACGTCGCGAGTTGGGCCGACGGGCTGACGATCAACGCGGTCGCGACGATGAAGCCGCAGCAGGCGCGCTACAATATCTTCTGCAACGACGACGGCGGCGCGCACGACGACACGATCTTCTATCGGCTCGACGACGGCTGGCTGCTCGTCGTCAACGCGTCGAACGCCGGCAAGATGTGGGCGCACCTCAATGCCTACCTTCCCAACGGCGGCGTCGCGCTCGAGAATCGGCACGGCACCCACGCGCTCGTCGCGATCCAGGGGCCGCGCTCGGTAGAGATGCTCCAGCCGCACGCCGACGTGGATCTCGCGGCGATGCGCTATTACTTCTGCGCGCGCGGGAACGTGAACGGTTCGCCGGCGCTCATCGCCCGCACCGGTTATACCGGCGAGGACGGCTTCGAGCTCTTCGTCCGAAACGAGGATGCGCCGCACCTCTGGGAGGCGCTGCTGCGCGATCACGGCGAGGAGGGACTGGTGCCGTGCGGCCTCGGCGCTCGCGACGTCCTGCGTCTCGAGGCTGGGATGCCGCTCTACGGACACGAGCTGACGGAAGAGATCACGCCGGTTCAGGCGGGGCTGACCTGGGCGATCAAACTCGACAAGCCGCACTTCATCGGCAAAGAGGCGCTCGCGCGGCAGAGCGAGCTTGGAGAGTACTCGCGCATCGTGGGGCTCGTCATGGACGGCCGCGCGCCGGCTCGCGAGGGATATCGCGTCTTGCTCGACGGAGAGAGCGTCGGCTCGATTCGAAGCGGCTCGATCGCGCCGTCGGTCGGAAACAAGAGCGTCGCGACCGCGCTCGTCGCGCCGAAGGCCGCAACGGTCGGGACGCGGCTCGAGGTCGAAATTCGCGGCACGCTGCACGGCGCGACGGTCGCGCCGCTGCCGTTCTATAAACGCGCGAAGTAATTCGGAGGGAGAAGAGGTGGCGTTACCGGGGGATCTGCTCTACAGCAAGGAGCACGAATGGGCGAAGGTCGAGGGCGACGTGGCGACGATCGGGGTGACGGATTACGCGCAGAGCGCGCTCGGCGATATCGTCTACGTCGAGCTGCCGAAGGTCGGCGCGCAGATCGATCAGTTCGGCAACGTGGGCGTCGTCGAGTCGGTGAAGGCGGTCTCGGATCTCTTCACGCCGCTCTCCGGCGAGGTCGTCGCGGTTAACGAGGCGCTCGAGGCCGATCCCGCCGCCGTCAATCGCGAGCCGTACGGCGCAGGCTGGTTGTTGCGCGTTCGCTTGCGCGATCCTGACGAGACCGCAAAGCTCCTCTCGCCGGCAGAGTACGAAGAGATCGCGACCGATTGACGGCGAGACGTCAACCGGTCGCGGATCTCCGTGGGGAACGCGGCGTTAGGAAGAGGCCGCGGCGGCCGCCCCGATCGGATGCGTCAGACCGTTGGTAATCGTCACCGGCTGCTGCGATCCGGTCAGATCGATGACCGTTACGAAGCCGGAGGTGCCGGTCTGAACGTTTCCGCAGCTGGGGACCGCGAGGAACTGACCGCCGATCGTTAGGAAGAGCGGCGCGTTGAACGATCCCGTCACGTTACCGGTATACGTCCAGGTGCCGCCGACGTTAGCGTAGATCGCCACGTCGTTGTTGCACGGATCCGACGCGTACATCTTTCCCGACGAGTCGAAGGCCAATCCCCAGGCCTGCGCGTTGTTCGAGAGCGTCTGCGTGATCCACAGCGTCGGGTTGATGTTCTGACCGACGGTGTAGGCGCTCCCCGAGCAGCCGCCCGCAAACGGCACCGCCGTCAGCGTGCTCGACGTGGCCCACATGGCGCTCTCCGTCACGGCCGGGTTGATGGCGATGCCTTCGTTCAACTGCGACGGCGCTCCGAGGCCGCCGATGCCGAGCGCCGGCTTGGAGCTCCCGACTTGGAACTCCATGATCTGCTGCGTGTATCCGTTCGACGCGTTGCCTCGATCGGCAACGTAGAGGACGCCGTTCGCCACGGCGACGTCGGTGGGATGGGCGAGCCCTTGCGAGTAGGTCTTCACCAGCGGCGTGCCGCCGGCGCCGAACTCGAGCACGTCGCCGCCGCTTCCATTGGCGACGTAGACGTTGCCCGACGAGTCGACGGCTGCGCCTTCGACGTCGGAGAGGCTCGTCGTTACCGTGCGCACCGGCGCCGGGTTGGCCTGTCCGGCCGCGTAGACTTGCAGTTGCGACGCGCCCTGCGCGTTTCTGTTCGTGACGTAGACGTAACCGCCGGCACCGCTTGGCGATTCCGCCTTTTGGGGCGATGCGTGCCGAACCTGAGGAACGAATGTGGACTGTCCCCCGCCGTTCGTGCACCCGGCGAGGATTGCGACTGCCGCGAGGGTCGAGAGGCATGCGGCGTGACGTGACTCGGATTTCATTTTTTTCGGTTGCTCCTTGGCGAGAAGACAAAAGCGAATCGTTTTGTCATCGCCAATGATGCCGCGATGCCGAAACCGGCGTAACGCACAACAACACGAATGGCGGCGCACATCGCAGCCGAGCGGCGCTTCGTGGGGGCGTGTGATGAATTCGTGTGGGCGTGCGGGTTGCACAAAAGCGAGACGCCCGCGCGTTATGCGCGGGCGTCTCGCCGGCCGGCCGTGTCGAAAACTACCGGCAGTGGACCGTTTGGTCGAACATCATGCTGCGAATCTGCAACCGATCGGCATCGGTCAGGTCGGCGTCGGCATAGAGGTCGTTGGTGACGACGTGGAAGACGTAGGCCTCTTCGACCGTCGGGAACTCGCCGCACGGCATCTCCCAGTAGCGGACGTAGAAGCGCACGCGCCAGTCGACCGAACGGTGCTCGAACGATCGCAGCGTGCCGTCGGCGCGCTCGCAGGCGACGACTTTGGCAAAGTTCTGCGAGAAGATCTCGCAGTGCGGTCCCTGATGCGTCCCGAGGGCCCCGGCGAGAAGTATCGGCGTTATCATGATCGTGAAGCTCCTGTGGAAGGCGGCGATTGGGTCGAGCCGATCATCCCGCCGCCGGCCTCCGCATTGAACGGACACTCATACAAGCGACTCGCACACCCGGGTGTGTGTGGGTGCGAGCGGCGACCAATCACGGGCTCGCAGGGAACGGCAAGAGCCGAAAAAGCAAGCGCGGCCTCGCCATAGCGAAGCCGCGCGTGCGGGACGGTTACCAAGGCGGCTACTCCGCGATGCTTACCGACTGACCGGTGGTGGACGCCGGTCCCAGTTTGAGGCTCATTGCGGGATCGCCGCCGCCGGGATAGGTCCAGAAGTCGAACGTGCCGGTGCAATCGTGATTGCTGCCGAGAACGATGCGCCCCTGTTGGTCGTTGACGGGCGTGTTCTTCGTGCCGACGATGAACGGCGAGAGAACGTCCGTGTCGCCGGCGTCGCACGAGTCCGCAAGGAACGACGCGCTGACGACCTTGAGCTTGCGCCGGGGCCCGGAGGCTGCGACGACGCGATAGATTGCCGTGCGGGCGTGGAAGTCGTAACGCTGATCGGTCAGCGTCATGTACTTGCCGTCCCACATGGCGCCGCCCGGGAACCGGATGGCGGGTACGAGCGAGATCGGCCTGAGATGAACGTCGCTCGTGCGGCGGATGTAGACGTGCGTGAGATCGCCGTCCTTGCACTCGACGAAAAGGTTGCCCTTATCGTCGTAGCCGGGAGGAAACGGCACCGGGCAGACGTCGTAGCGAGCCGTCAGCGTCCGCGCGCCTCTCCAGATCGTGAGCTCGCCCTTCGGATTCGAGGGACCGGGCTGCTCGGCGACGGCGAGATCGCCGTTAGACGAGACCGAGCATCCGACCGGGTAGGCTGCGGTGTGCAGGACGACGATCGGATCGCTCACGCCGTGCGCGAACCTGAGGAGCGTGCGAGAGTTCGTGCTGGCGACCCAGACGTGGCCGTCCGGCTCGACGCACTGACCCGAGGGATGGTCGAACCCCGTCATGAGCCCCACCGTCTTACCGGTGGAGTAGTCGTAGACGGAGACGACATTGGTTGCCGCGTCGGAGACGTAGAGCAACTCCTTCGTGGCTGCGGCGTCGGGGGACATCCACGCCCGGAAGTTTGCGTTCGGCTGCGTGCCGCCGAGCGGCGAGAGGCGGGCCTGCGGATCGCCGGCGGGCGGGAGCGCAGACGTCCCCGCCATCTGTCCCGAGCACGCCGCGAGCATCGCAGCGCCCGCGTAAATGACGATGGCCGTGCGGGCCACCTTGACGATTGAGTTCATGCGAATCTCTCCTTCAACAGTTGGCAAAGGCACGTGCCTTCACCCGAATGCATCATGCCGCGCGAGAGCGTGGTGCCGTAACGCACAAGCGAACAACTCACCCGCACACTTGGGATGTGTGGGTGAAGTACGGCCCTTGGCGAAGAGTCTCGTCGCGATGGAGAACGCAGGCGGAGCCCCCAGCTCCCCGGCCTTTGGTATGCTCCTGCGCCACCACCGACTCGCAGCCGGACTCTCGCAGGAGGCCCTGGCCGAGCGCGCTCGGATCAGCACGAACGGGGTCAGTGCGCTCGAACGCGGCTACCGCCGCACGCCGCAGCGCGAGACGCTGGCGCTGCTGGCATCGGCGCTCGCGCTAACCCCCGAAGAGCTGCGCGAGTTCGAAGCGGCGGCCGCGCACTCGGCGCACGCGGCGCACGAGGAGACGCCGGCTCTGCCGACCGCGCTGACGAGCTTCATCGGGCGCGAGACGCAGGTCGCCGAGATCGTCGCGCTCGCGCGTCGGCACCGCCTCGTGACGGTGACGGGCTCGGGCGGCGTCGGCAAGACGCAGACGGCGCTGCGCGTAGCGACGCTGGCCGCCGGGGATTGCAACGGTTCGGCCTGCTTCGTCGGGCTCGCTTCGGTCGGCGATCCGCGGCTCGTGACCGCAGCGATCGCGTCGGCTCTCAACGTCCAAGAGATTCCCGGCCGGCCGCTGCTCGAGACGCTGCTCGCATACGTACGAAATAAGCCGCTGCTTCTGATTCTCGACAACTGCGAACACCTCGTCGCCGAGGCCGCGAGCGTCGCCGAGACGCTGCTCGCGGGTTCGACGCAGTTGCGGGTCCTCGCCACGAGCCGCGAATCGCTGCGAACGGCGGGAGAGCGCACGTACCGGCTGCCGTCAATGAACGAAGACGAAGCCGTCGCCCTCTTTGCCGATCGCGCTCGCGCCGTCGACCATCATTTCGCGGTCACGGAGCAGAACGAAGAGATCGTCGCCGCGCTCTGCCGGCGGCTCGACGGCATTCCGCTCGCGATCGAACTCGCCGCCGCGCGCGTCAACCTGCTTTCGCTTCAGGCGCTCGCGAAGAAGCTCGACGATAGCCTGCGCCTGCTCACCGGAGGCGAACGCATGGCGCTGCCGCGCCAACAGACGATGCGGGCGACGATCGAGTGGAGTTACGCGCTGCTCGAACCGCAGGAACGTCGCGTCTTCGAGCGGCTCTCGCTCTTCGCGGGCGGGTGTACCGTGGAGATCGCCGCCGCGGTCTGCGGGGACGAAGGAGAGGCGGAGGTGGATGTCTTCTGCGCGCTGTCGTCGCTCGTAGATAAGTCGCTGATCGTCGCGAACCTCGTCGAAGGGCAGCCTCGCTACGCGCTCCTGGAGTCGTTTCGCGAGTACGCGCGCGAGAAATTGAGCGCACGCGACGACGCCGGCGGGGTGGCGCACCGGTACGCGCGGGTCTACCTCGATCTCGCGGAGTGGCTCGAACGCAACTACGAGTTCGAATCCGACGGCGCGTGGCGTACGGTCGCGCGACACGAGCTCGACAATTGGCGCGTCGCGCTGCAGTGGTCGCTGACGGGAGACGGCGACGCCTCGCTCGGGCAGAACCTCGTGGGGGCCCTGCGCGTCGTCTGGCAGTATTTCGCGCCGCTCGAAGGAGCGCGGTGGCTAGCGGCGGCGCTGCGAAGGGTCGACGGCGCGACGCCGGCGAGCGTGCTCGCCAGGCTCAGTTTCGCGGAAGCGATCATCGCCTGGTCGGTGCGCGACCACAACGCGCATCTCTCGAGCAGCGAGCGCGCGATCGCGTGCTACCGCGCGGCCGGGGACCGCCTCGGAGCCGCGCGAGCGCAGAATCAAGCCGGGCACGCGCTCATCGCGCTGGGACGCTCGGAAGAGGGAAGGCCGCTGCTGCGCGAGGCGCTGGCGGTCGCGCGCGAGCTGGGCAGCCGTCGTTTGATCGCGTACATCGTTCGCTGTCTCGGGTGGGACAGCAGCGCCAACCTGCACGACGTCGTCGCGGCGCGCGGCTACATGGCAGAGGCACTCGAGATCTACGAAGCGATCGGCGCCGAGCTCAACGTCGCGTTCACGCTCAACGACCTCGGCGAATGCGAGTTCTCGGCCGGCAATCTCGATCTCGCACTCGCGTACGCGAACAGAGCCGTCTCGATGCTGCGGAAATTCAACGATGCGCCGCTCGTCGCGCACGCGCTCGACAGCCTCACGCTCTACCTGATCTCGCTCGGTCGCTACGATGAGGCGCGGGAGCGAGCGCTCGAGGTGCTGGAGATGGCGCGCGATCACCATCTCGACGTCGTGGTCGCGCAGGCGCTCCAGCACCTCGCGGCAATCGCAGCCTTTCGTCCCGCGGCATCGGCGCGACGCCAAGAGGAGACGAGCCGGTCGGTCGCGCGCCTCTTGGGTTTCGTGGACGCTCGGTTCGCGGCGACCGGCTCGACGCGCCTGCACAATCAGCAGCAACAGGAGTACGATCGGTCCGTCGCAGCCGTGCACGCAGCGATCGGCGAACCGGCCGTCGCGATAGCGATGACCGAAGGCGCCACGATGAGCGAAGAACAGGCCGTCGCCGTCGCGCTAGAGAAAATCGCGCCGCGGAAGGAGCAGATGTAATTGACACGTTTTCCAGCAGTCCTCGCTTTCGCGTGCGCCGCCGCGGTCCAGCCGGCGGCGGCAGCCGCGCCGCAACTCCCGCCGCAGCCGGCGACGCACCCCGCCGGGATACCGAAAGACGCGTTGCGCGTCTCGCCGTGCGTCGCGCGAATGGGCGAGCACTGGGCGAATCCGAAGAACCTGCCGGTCGGACCGATCTACGGGGTCTGGCAAGGGAAGCCGGTATTCACCGAGATCATGGTCTCGGTGAAGCAGCTGCAGGAGGGATTCAGTTACGAGAACATCCGCGCGCTTCCCGGATACACGATCGATCACGTGGACTTCAACTACGAGCCGCACGGGCATGCCGGATTTCCGATTCCGCATTACGACCTCCACGCATACTACGTCTCGCCCGCCGTCCAGGCGACGATCTGCCCGAACGGGATCCCCGATTCCGCGATGAGGCCGGCGACGTAACCATCGGCCGGATACGATAATGTACGCTCCCCACACCGAGCGCGACGTCGAGCAGATGCTCGAGACGATCGGCGCCGCTTCGCTCGACGAGCTCCTGCGCGTCCCCGACGACGTCGCGCTCAAAGCGAAGCTCGACGTCGTTCCGGCGCTCCCCGAGTATCAGATTCAACGCCGCTTCGAGCAACTCGCGCGCAAGAACGAAGGCATAGATTATCGCTCGTTTCTCGGCGGCGGCGCCTATCGGCACTACGCGCCCCCGGCGATCGCCGCCCTGGCGATGCGCGGGGAATTCCTCACGGCGTACACGCCGTACCAGGCCGAGGTTTCGCAGGGCTACCTGCAAGCGATCTACGAATGGCAGACCTACATCTCGCTGCTCACCGGGATGGATCTCAGCAACGCGTCGGTCTACGACGGCGCGACCGCGCTCGCCGAGGCCGCGATCATGGCCTTCGGCGCGACCGGGCGGCACAAGATACTCGTATCGCGGGCGGTGCATCCAAACTACCGCGGCGTGCTGCGCACCTATTGCGAAGGGCTCGACGTCGCGGTCGACGAGATTCCGCTCGCGGACGGGATCACCGATTACGACGCGCTCGCGCGCGCCCTCGAGGCGGAAGAGTATGCCGCCGTCGCTCTGCAGTCGCCGAACTTCTTCGGCAACGTCGAGGTGCCGCCGGCGCCCGCGCGCGAAGCGATCGAACGCAGCGGCGCCATACCGGTCGCGGTCGTCGCCGAGGCGCTCTCGCTCGCGGCGCTCGCGCCGCCCTCCTCGTGGGGCGCGCAGATCGTCGCCGGCGAGGCGCAGAGCTTCGGCGTCGCCCAGGCCTATGGCGGGCCCTACGCCGGCTTCATCGCCTCGACGTCGGAACACGTGCGCCGCATTCCGGGGCGCCTCGTCGGAAAGACGCTCGACAACGCGGGCCGCGTCGCGTACGTGTTGACGCTGCAGGCGCGCGAGCAGCACATTCGGCGCGAGCGCGCGACGTCGAACATCTGCACGAACCAGGCGCACTGCGCGCTGATCGCGACGATCTATCTCGCGCTGATGGGGGAGAGCGGGTTGCGCGACGCCGCCGCGCTCAACCTCGCGCGCTCGCGCGAGTTGGCCAGCGCCGTCGCCAACATCCCGGGCGCGCGCCTCAAGCACTCGGCGCCGTTCTTCAACGAGTTCGTCGTCGACGTCGGCAGGCCGGCGGCGCAGGTGCTCGCGGCGCTGCAAGAACGCAAGATCTTAGGCGGGATCGATCTCGGCCGCTTCTATCCCGACTTGAGCGAGTGCGTTCTCATGACCGCGACCGAGTTGACGACGACCGGCGACGTCGCCGCGCTCGCCGCGGCGCTCGAGGAGGTGCTCCGTGCGCCCGCACGCCGCTGAGCCGTTGATCTTCGAGCTCGGACAGGAGGGCCGGGCGAATCGCTATCTCGAGCGCGGAAAACCGCTCGAGAACTTCCTGCCGAAGAAGATCGTGCGCGAAGATCTTCCGCTGCCCGAGAATAGCGAGCTCGACGTCGTCCGTCACTACACGCGTCTCTCGCAGCGGACCTTTGGAATAGATCTCGGCTTCTATCCGCTGGGGTCGTGCACGATGAAGTACAATCCGCGCGTCAACGATGCGATCGCCGGGCGGCGCGAGTTCGCCGACCTTCATCCATACGTGCCCGACGCGCTCGCGCAGGGCGCGCTCGAGGTGATGTACGAGCTGGAGCGATCGCTCAGCTCTCTCTTCGGCATGGCGGCCTTTTCGCTGAACCCGTCGGCCGGCGCGCACGCCGAGCTCGGAGCGCTGCTGATCGCCAAGAAGTACTTCAAGCAGCGCGGCGAGACGGCGCGCGATACGGTCATCGTGCCCGACACGGCGCACGGCACGAATCCCGCGTCGGCGGCGATGGTTGGATTCAAAGTATTCTCGCTGCCGAGCGACGCGCGCGGCCGCGTCACCGCGGAGGCGGTCCGCGCCGTGGTCGGCGCCGACACCGCCGTCTGCATGATGACCAATCCCAACACGCTCGGTCTTTTCGAGGAGGAGATTGCGGCGATCGCGGCCGCCGTGCACGCTGCCGGCGGCCTCATGTACTACGACGGCGCGAACGCGAACGCGATCATGGGGTACGCGCGGCCGGGCGACATGGGCTTCGATCTCATGCACCTCAACACGCACAAGACCTTCACGATTCCGCACGGCGGCGGAGGCGCGGGGCACGGACCGCTCGGCGTCGCGCCGCATTTGGTGGAGTATCTTCCCGTACCGGTCGTCGTGCGCGACGGATCGCAGTTTCGGCTCGATTTCGACCGGCCGAACTCGATCGGTCCGTTGCGCTCGTTCTGGTCGAACTTCGCGCACGCGGTGCGCGCGCTCGCCTACCTCTACGCGAACGGTGAAGAGGGGCTCAAGCGCGTCTCACAACTCGCCGTTCTCAACGCCAACTACTTGCGCGTGAAGATTGGGGAGTTCCTCACCACACCCTATCCGGAGAGGTGCCGGCACGAGTTCGTCGCGTCGGCCGCGGAGCTCAAGCGCGAATCCGGCGTGCGAGCGCTCGACATCGCAAAGGCGCTGCTCGATTACGGATACATGGCGCCGACGATATACTTTCCGTTGCTCGTTCCCGAATGCTTGATGATCGAGCCGACCGAAACGGAATCGAAAGAGACCCTCGACGGATTCGCGCAGGCGCTGCGCGAGATCGTCAACCTCGCGCACAGCGCCCCGGAGAAGCTCTTCGAGGCTCCGGTAACGACGCCGGTCGGCCGGGTGGACGAGACCCGCGCGGCGCGGCAGCCGGATCTTCGCTGGAAGGGGTAGGCCCGCAGGAGGAGCCCACAGGCGCCCCAAAAATAGGTTGACCAAAGTTATTAACTAAAGTCAACTTTTTAATATTGGGGTGCCGTGCTTCGACGACTCATCGACGAGCTGCGAGCTCGAGGTCCGCTCGAACGAGGGGATCGGGATCTGGCCGGGCTGCTTTCGAGGAGCGGCCAGGCGTGGCACGGCGCGCCGGGGCTGGCCTCACGCCCGGGCGCTTATACCCGGACTTGCGCGTACCGGAGCCACGGCTTCGAGGTGCTTCTTCTTAATTGGGACGCCGGGGCGGCGTCACCGATCCACGACCACGGCGGGCAGCACTGCTGGATGGTCGTCCTCGACGGCGAGCTCGAGGTCGAGAACTACGCCCGCACCGATCGCGGCGACGTTGCGGGCTATGCGCGAATCGAAGCGCGCGACGCGCAGACGCTCGGAGCGGGCGCAATCGATATGCGTTCGGGACCTTTCGACTTGCACCGCGTTGCCGCGCCGCACCGGGCGCCGGCCGTCTCGCTGCACGTCTATGCCGCACCGCTGAACGAGTATTTCGTCTACGATCCGCTCTCGGATCGGTGCGAACGCGCCGCGGGCGCCTACGACGCCGTGCTCTCGCTCTACGTCAACCGCTCGGGTTTACGTGCTCCAGCAAGGGACCCACTCCCGGGAGAGATGCCGATGGAGGGAAGCATCTCTTCCGAGGTGTGGGGGAGATGAAAAAGCATCTCGCGATCGCCGTTGCGACGATATCGCTCACCGCGTGCGGCGGCGGCGGGAACATCCCGTTCGGTTCGGTGGTGAACTCGCCGGGCGGCGGCGGTTCGGGCGGCGGCCAGACGCAACTCGTGAAGGTCAACGTGCAGATCACGGTGCCCTCGGGTGATCGCATCGGCCCCGATTATGTCTCGGTCAACACGAAGTCGCTGACGATCGAACTAACCGGCGTCGACGGCAAAGGCGTCACCGGCGTGAGCGCGACGACGATCGAGACCAGCGCCCACGGCCACAACTGCAAGACGGTCTCGGGCGGCACGCTCTGCACCGGAACGGCGACCGGCTCCCCCGGCCAAGACGTCTTCAGCGTGACGACCTACTCGGCGGGC
>DATKMJ010000025.1 GCA_035541935.1 Candidatus Binatia bacterium
GTCAACTGCGCCAGCTCGCCGTACGCCGGATCGTCGGGGTACTGCAGCGAGTACGCGCGACCGGCGTTGAAGATCGTCGCAAGGTACGTCGCTTCGGCGCGGTAGTTCCAGTTCTGTGCCTGGCCCCTCGCGTATGCCTCCTTCATCTGCGCGTAGAGAACGGCCGGATCGACCTCGACCGATGCGCGCGCCGCTCGCGGCGCGCCGAGCGCAATCGTCGCCGCCGCCAGCGTCGCGGTCGCCGTCTTAGAGAACGCTCGAATCATCGAGCACCAGGTGCAGGTTGTTGGTCAGCAAGGCGTTTTTTAACTCTCGTGCGATCCGGCGACCGGTCGACATCGGCTCGGAGTAGTTCAGGTACGAGTAGGGCGAGCCGTCGATGAAGAGGTTCGTTCCTGCGACGATGCGCGCCGAGATCTCCATGATGTAGAACTGGATGTCGGGCGTGATGATCGTCTCGATGCAGAAGGCGCCGAAAAGCCCCTTCGGACCGCAGATCTCTTGGCTGACGCGCACGACGTCGTCGCCCATCCGCAGCGCCTCGGCGAGCATGGACTCGCGCAGCGAGACGGGCTGGTTGCCGACGACGACGTAGGACGGACTGACGTCCATGCCTTCCTGCGCGGCTGCCGGGATGCGGCCGAGCGAATCGACGTTCGTCTCGTAGCGGCGATCCATGGACATGATCTCGAGCTTGCGCTGCAGCGGCGAGTAGAAGTAATGAATGTAGAGCGGAACCCCGATGATGTACTCCTGGATCGTATACGCTTCTTTGAGATGTGCCGCGCGCGCCTCGAAGTCTTGCGCGTCCCGAATGAACATGTAACCCTTGCCGCCGGCCGCTCCGTAGAGCTTGACGATGACCGGCCGGTCGATCTCGGCGCCGCTGCGGAACTGCCGCGGGAGAAGCAGGCCGGCGCGCGAGAGCCACTCGCGCTGCAGTTCGCGGCTCGCCTCCCAGTCGAGCACGGCCTTGTTCCCGAAGTACGGGATCGTCATCTTCTTGTGCTCGTCGAGCGAAAGGTAGGCGACGAACGAGCCGTGCGGGACGATGATCACCTTGCGCTTCTCGAGCTCGCCGATGAGCCCCATGAACTCCGAGTAGTCGTTGAGGGCGATCACCTCGTCTACAAACGCGAACGAGCGGTAGAGCCGCTCGGTCTCGCGATTCGAGATGGCCAGCGTGCGGAATCCCTCGTCGTGGGCTCCTTTGAGAATCTGCAACGCCGAATGGGAGCCCAACGTCGCGACGGTGTACGGCCGGTCCATCCTCGCCTCTACTGCCTCACGCCCGGATTGTCCCGGTCGTTCTCATCGCCGGTGACGGCTCGCTCGATTGCCGGGTTGCACAAGAGACGCTCGACCGCGCGCAAGACGACCTCGTTCGTCGCCGGCTTGCCGCTTTTGTCGAAGAGCCGCCAGGCGATCGCCCTCAACTGTTTGTCATCCGCAGCGGCGTCGCTCGCGCGAGCACGGGGCTCGATCCAGGCTTCGCCGGGGCGCGGCGCCGCGCGATCGAGCGCGCTGAGGCGATGCAGGTTCGGATTGAAGATGCTCTCGTCGGACTCGATGCGCGCGGTCAGCCGTTCGACGGGCTCGCCGTTTTCGAACTCCCAGATCTCGCTGCGCTCGATGCGGGCGACGTCGACGCCGAGGCGACGCAGAGCGACGAGCGCGGTGAACGCGGCGTTGTCCGGAATCTTCAGAGCGATTGCGAAAGCGCGCGTCACGCGAGCGCCGCCACGAAACTGCGGAAGAGCGCCGCTCCGCCCGACGGCGCGAGCGGATCGCCGCCCTCGCTCCGCTCGAGGTGGTTGAGATTCCAGCCGTCGCGCTCGGGGTGCGGCATGATCGCGAGCACGTTCCCCGCGCGGTTCACCAAACCGGCGCACCCGAGCGCGGAGCCGTTCGGTACGGCCGCCGGCGTGACCGCGCCGTCGCGCTGCGCGTAGACGAACGCGATGTGGTCTCCGGCGACGATCTCGTCGAGGTGCTCGGGCGTCGCTGCGAGGCGGCCCTCGGCGTGCGCCGCCCACGCCGGTACGAGCGCGCCCGGCGGCAGCGACGCGGTAATCGCGCACCGCGACGGCTCGATCGCGAGGTGCATGTAGACGTGGCGGCAGACGTAGTGCGGGGCGGGCGCGTTCTTCGCAAATGCGGCCGTCGGCGTCCGCGTGGGCCCGGTCCCGGGAACGAGCCCGGCCTCGAGCAGAATCTGCGCGCCATTGCAGATCCCGAAGACGAGTTTCCCTGCGGCGGCGCCGTCGATCACGTAATCCATGATGCGATCGTGGGCCGCGATCGCGCCGGCGCGGATGCGGTCTTCGTATGCGAAGCCGCCGGAGAGCACGTAGGCGTCGTAGCGGCCGAGAGTCGCGGCCTGCGACCAGTGCACGAGCTCTGCGTCGCCGCCGCAGTCGCGCAGCAGCCGCTGCGTCTCCTCTTCGGAGTTCGTTCCGGGAAAGACCGGCACCGCGATCTTGGCGCTCACGGGTAGAGCTCGTCCAGCGGCTGCGACCACGACTCGTAGAGCCGAGCAATATCGCAGGAGATGCCGTTGACGGAGAGCGACCTGCCGGCGGTCGTCGTGCCGATGCGCAGCGCTCCGCTGAGATCGAGCTCGGCGTCGCCGGCGACCTCGCAGACGAAACCGCCCGCCTCGCAGAACGGATTGGTCGACTCTATCTCCGCGCCGACCGAGCGGCCGGCGAGCATCGCGTCGAACGCGAGTCTGGCGAGCGCGGTCAGCATGCCGCCGTCGCCGATCGCGCGGCACGAACGCACGGCGCCGCGCGCGATCGCCTCGCGAACGATCGCGATCGCCGCTCGCTCGGCGGCGTAATCTATCGCCGGCAGCGCGCCGCCGATACCGAGAAGTTCCGCAAGCACCGAGCCGCCGGCGGCGATCTCGCGGCTGCCGATCCAGAGCAGCGATGAGCCGGGCTCCTTCAGTCCCGGCGTTACGACGCGCGCGATATCGTCAATCGCGCCGATGCAGGCGACGATCGCCGAGGCCGGCACCGCACTCGCGTCGCCCGATTCGTTGTAGAGACTGACGTTGCCGGAGACGAACGGCAGATCCAGTTCGGTCGCGGCTCGCGCCAGCCCATCGACGGCGGCGACGAACTCACCGTACTGCTCGGGCTTGCGCGGATTGCCGAAGTTCAAGCAGTCGGTCAGCCCGATCGGACGCGCGCCGACGGCGACGATCGAACGCGCCGCGTCGAGCACCGCGCGCTCGGCCGCATACCGCGCGTCGAGCCGGCCGAAGCGAGGATTGCCGGCGACGGCGAGCGCGACGCCGAGGCGAGAGCCCGGGATCGGCGCGAGCGCGCCGGCGTCGGCCGCGCCGCGGGGCAGGACCGTGCATCCGCGCACGACCGAATCGTATCGCCGGTAGAGCGGTTCGCGCGAGGCGACGTCGCGATGCGCGAGCACGTGCGGAATTAGCGTCGCGAGATCGAGCGCCGGAATTGCGTCGGCTGCCTGCGTCTCGCGCGAGGGAACCGCGTGCGGCAGGTCGTCGTGAATCGTACCGGTGAGGAACTCGCTCTCGACGTCCATCACGATCTCGCCCCGATGGCGCAGTACGTAGCGCCGCTCTTCGGTGACGCGGCCGATGACCGTCGCGCGCGCGTTATACGCCACGTCGGGCAGCGTGAACTCGTCGTTGTAGATGCGCAGCACGTCGTCGACGACGTCGGGCGGCAGCAGCCAGATTAGGCGCTCTTGCGTCTCGCCGACCGCGACGACCTCCGGCGGCATCCCCTCGACGGCGACGTTGACGCGATCGAGATCGATCTCCGCGCCGTATCCGCCGGCCGACGTGATCTCCGCCGAGCATCCCATGAGGCCGCCTGCGCCCAGATCCTTGAAGGCCGCAACGATCTGCTTCTCTCGGAGCATCGCGAAGACGCGATAGCTCGCGCGCATGAGCACGCTCTTGAGAAATGGATCGGGCACTTGCACGGCGCCCTTGTTGACCTCGGCCTCGGCCGCGTCGAGCGTCAGCGACGAGAACGACGCGCCCCCGAAGCCGCTCGGATCGGTCGCCTTTCCGACGAGCAGGATCGCCCAGCCCGCAGCGCCCGCCGGCGCGCGCGAATGGACGATTTCGTCCTCCTTGACGAGGCCGAGCGCGACGACGTTCACCAGGCAATTCTCGTCGAACCCGTCGTCGAAGTAGAGATCGCCGGCGAGATTCGGGACGCCGATGGCGTTGCCGTATGCGCCGATGCCGTCGACGACGCGGCGTGCGACGTGGCGCGCGTGCGCGTTGCGGCCGAAGCGCAGCGGATCGGCGACGGCGATCACCTCGGCGCCCATGCAGAGCACGTCGCGAACGATGCCGCCAATCCCGGTGGCCGCGCCCTCGAACGGCACGATCTGCGAGGGATGGTTATGCGACTCGTGTGCGACGACGACGGCGTAGCGCGTTCCGTCGTGGGTTCCGAGGTGGAGCGCGCCGGCGTCCTCGCCCGGCCCGAGGACGACGCTCGCGCCGGTCGCCGGCAGCCGCTTCAGGTGGCGGCGGCTCGACTTGTAACTGCAGTGCTCGCTCCACTGCGCGTCGAACGCGTGGAGCTCGACGATCGTGGGTTCCCGCCCGAGGCGTTGGATGATGCGTTGCAGTTCGTCGTCGCGCAAGGCGACGTTCGGAGCTCCCGAGAGCCCACTAACCAAGCGTCGCTCCCTGCTGCAACGGCGTCTGTTGCAGCGACGCGTCGGCGTGCAGCACGCTCGAGCGGGCATTTGCCTGCATCAGCAGCGTCCGCCCGTAGAGGACGGTATCTTCGAGGCCGAGCAGTTTCGCGCACTGCATCGCAATGCGTTCGGGCGCGAGCCTCCCGTCGAGAACCGGCGCTGAGGATACCTCGTCGAGCATCGAACGAAGCATATCGCTCTCGCCGGTCGCGACGAGGATCAAGCGCCCGAAACTCGCCTCGAGCTGCGCGACGATCTGCAGCACGTATCCCGGCGTCGCCGACGGGCTCGCGACGTGGCGCACGGTCGGCAAGCCGAGCTGTCCCAACGCTTTCACGACCTCGTTCGCCCTCTCGACCTGCGCCGGCGAGTCGGCGATCACCGCCGCCATTCCCGGCCGCATCACCGGAAAGGTGCCGACGAGCTCTGCGACGCGCTCGTAGGCCTGCTTCACGCGCTCGAGCGCCTCGTCGTTGACGTTCTCGAGGTTGCGATAGATCTGTTTGTCGAGCATCAGCTCTTCACGACCCTGCGGCCAGATCCGCCACGAGTCGTTGTCGATGACGTCCGCGATGACGAGCTGCCCTTGGTTCTCGCCGCCCGCCAGCCGTCCGAACTCGATCTTGAGGTCGACGAGCAGCACGTCGCGTTTACGCCACGCATGCGAGAGTATCTCGAACGTCAGCCGCGCCAGCTCGGTCATCACGCCGACCTCTTGCGGCGAGGCGATGCTCTGCGCGACGATCTGGTCGGGCGTGATCAGCGGATCGTGGGCGGCGTCATCTTTAAAGAAGAACTCGACGAGGCGCGGCACGAGCAGGGTTCCGCGCTGGATGCTCGGATTGCGCTTGACGAACGAGCCGGCAGCAACGCCGCGCGTCACGACTTCCAGCGGAATCATGTTGCAGCGCCGGACGACCATCTCGTTGTTATCGTCGTCTTCGCCGCCGTTGAGATAGTGCGTCGGCAGGCCGCAGAGATTGAGCAGGCGGAAGATGCGCGCCGTCGTCTGCGCGGCAAGCCGGCCCTTCCCTGGGATCTCGTGATGCCGCGCGCCGTCGCCGGCCGAAATCTGGTCGGTCTGCGCGACGACGAGCTGGTGCGGCTGGCCGGGATTCTCGAAGAGCGCCTTCGTCTTGCCGCGCGCGATCTCGATGCCTTTGTTCATCGGAGATCGACCTCGGCCTGACGCGGGAACGGCGCGAGGGCGTCAATGCGATCGGCGAGCATGCGAGCGCGCTGCGGCGCGGTGCCGACATTGCCGCTCGGATCGAGCAAGCGCCGAATCTCGGCCGGATCCACGAGCGCGGTCAACTCGCTGCGCTCCGTAAGGAGGCTCGAGAGCGGGTTGTCCTCGCCGCGACCGACCGCCGCCCACGCCTCCATGGATGCACTGCGCAGCGTTTCGTGCAACTGCTGCCGATCTCCGCCGGCCCGTGCGGCCTCCAACATCACCGATTGCGTTCCGCAGAACGGTGCGTAGGCGCGAAGATTGGCGGCGATGCGCCGCTCGTCGACGCGCAACCCCTCGATGACCGTGCGAGCGAGCGAGACAATCTCGTCGGCGGCGAGCAGCGCCTCGGGCAGCGCGAGCCGGCGGTTCGCGCTGTCGTCGAGCGTGCGCTCGAGAAAGTTCGTCGCCGCGTTCTGCCACGTCACGTCGGCGTACGCGGGCAAGAGCCGCGCGAGCGAACCGATCCGCTCCGAGAGGATCGGGTTGCGCTTGAACGGCATCACCGAGCTTCCGACCTGGGCCGAGCCGAACGGCTCGGCGACCTCGCCGAACCCCGGGCTCGCGAGGATGCGCACGTCGGCGGCAAACTTCGCGAGCGACGCGCCGAGCCCGGCGAGCGCCGAGAGCAGCAGATAGTCGAGTTTGCGCGGATACGTCTGCGTGCTGATCTCTCGCGCGCGCAGACCGAATCGCTCGAGCACGTAGCGCTCGATCTCCGCCGACGCGCCGCCGCCGTCGCCGAGCCGCTCGTACGACGCCGCCGTCCCGACCGCGCCGCGCAGCCCCTTCGCCGTGAGGTTCTCGAAGACGAAACGAAGGTTTTCGTCATCCACGAGCAGGTCTTGCGCGTACGCCGCGAGCCGATAGCCGAGCGTCGTCGGCTCCGCCGGCTGCAGATGCGTGTAGCCCATGCAGACGAGATCCGCGGTCGCGCGAATCTTCTCTCGGAACGCGACGAGCAGCGCGGCCAGGTTCTCTCCGACGATCGAGAGCGCGAGCCGCAGGCGATAGGTTTCGACCGTATCTTCGACGTCCATCGAGGTGGCGCCGAGATGGAGCTTGCCGCCGCCGCGCTTCGCCTGCGATGCGAAGACGCGTATCTCCGCCATGAGATCGTGATGGATCTCGCGCTCGATCGCGAGCGCCGCCTCGAGGTCGATATCGCCGGCGTGCGCGCGCAGGTCTTCGACCTCCGCTTCTTCGACGAGTCCTTGCGCGGATTGCGCTTCGGCGAGCGCGACCCACACCGCGCGCCAGAGCCGGCGCCGCATCTTCTCGGAGAAGAGCGAGCGCAGCTCCGCGCGCCCGTATCTCCACGAGAACGGCGAGGCGTAACTATTGTAATCCATGGACGTCGTGGCCTTCGCCCCACGGGAAGCCGCCGCCTCGTCACCGTACTGCTTGCGGATGAAAGCGCTTCCCGCGCTGCTGCTCCTTCTCGCAGCCGCCCTCTCCGGCTGCACGAGGGCCGAACGCGAGAGCTCAGAACGCCATCCGTGGACGCGCCCCGGGATCTTGCGCATCGCCGTCAACGAGGAGCCGAAGAACCTCAATCCGCTGCTCGCCGGCACGACGATCGAGATCTTCATCGACCGTCTGCTCTTCGAGCCGCTCCTCTCGGCCGACCCCCGGGGCAACACCGTTACGATGCTCGCCGCGGCGGTTCCGTCGCAGAGCAACGGCGGCATCAGCGCCGACGGCCTGACGGTCGTCTATCATCTGCGCAAGGCATCGTGGAGCGACGGCGTCCCCGTGACGTCGCGCGACGTTGCGTGGTCGTGGCAGGCGATCGAAAACGGCGACAACGACGTCGTATCGCGCCACGGTTACGACGACGTGCGCTCGATCGACACGCCCGACGCACGAACGGCCGTCGTCCATCTCAAGCGCCGCTTCGCCCCGTTCGTCAACACGTTCTTCGCCGAGAGCGACCAGCCGTACGAGATCGTTCCCGCGCACGTGCTCGCGCGCTATCCGAACGTCAACCGCGTTCCCTTCAACGCGGTCCCGTCGGTGGTCGACGGCCCCTTCACCTTCGAGTCGTGGCGCCGCGGCGACCGCATCGTGCTCGACGCAAACCGCCGCTTCTTCCAGGGGCCGCCGCGGCTGAACCGCATCGAGGTCGCGTTCGTCCCGAATGAGGACTCCGCGATCAATTTGCTCGCGACGCACGCGATCGACTACATCTTTCAGCCGACGATCCAAACGTATCCGACGCTCCGCACGCTTCGCGACGCGCGGATCGTCTGGGTGAACGTCAACGGCTACGAGGGGATGGAGTTCAATCTCTCGCGCCCGGCCCTCGCCGATCGCCGGGTTCGCGCGGCGATCGCGGCCGCGCTCGATAAGAACGCGCTGACGCGCGAGATGACGCACGGCGAGCTGGCGGTCGCGACCGAGGATCTTCCGAACTGGATCTGGGCCTTCGATCCGGCGGTGCGCTCGGTGCCGTACGATCCCGCTGCCGCGAAAGCCCTGCTCGCGCGTGCCGGCTGGGTCGCCGGCCCCGACGGGATCGCGCGCAAGCACGGACGCCCGCTCGACCTCTTGCTCGTCACCGACAACGCAACCGCCACCCACCGCTCCGAGAGCGTCCTCATTCAAGCGGCGCTGCGCCGCATCGGCATCGTCGTGGACGTGAAGACCTATCCGTTCGATCTGCTCTACGCGCCCGAAGGCATGGGCGGCATCCAGCACGGCGGAAAGTTCGACATGCTCGTCTACACGTGGTACTCCGGCATCGACCCCGACAACTCATCGCAGCTCACCTGCGACAACTTCCCGCCGCTCGGCTATAACGATCCGCACTACTGCAACCCGGCGATGGACGCGCTACAGGCCTCCGCGCTGGTGCGCTACGATCGGCCGTCGCGCAAAGCGGCCTACTCCAAGATCGAAAAGCTTCTTTCGGTTGACAATCCCGTGCTCTACTTTTGGTGGCAGCGCCAGCAGGAGGCGATCAGCGTCGACTTCCACGGCTTCGCGCCGAACCCGGTCACCGAATCCTGGAACGCGTGGCAGTGGAGTATCTAACGGGCTAGGGCTGAGAGTTCGACGCTGATGCGGTCGACGAGTGCGCGGTGCTCGCCGACGTCGCTGCCGACCCGGCCGGTAACGATCGCTTCGATCGCATGAACGGCGCGCTCGTAAGCGGCGCGAGCGCGACGCTCGCCGACGCGCGGCGCGAGCGGACGCAGCGCGTACTCGCTGTACTTGTCGCGGCCGAAGAGCGCGCCGCCGCGGGCGAGCTCCCAGAGGTTTTTGCACGCTCCCGCAAGCGCCGAGAGCAGGATCATCGCGGCGCCGCGGTCGCTCTCGAACATCTCGTCCGCGATTGCGAGCGCGACGCGAATCTTCCCCTCGACGACGGCGTTGGCGTACTTATAGGCCTTCGGATCGGGAATCGAGAGCGTCTCTCGCTCGAGATCTTGCAGCGAAATCTTCTTGCCGGCGAGCGCGAGTTTTTCGAGATCGTTACGGACGGCCGCGAGATCCGCGTCGCTGCCGGCGAGCTCGTCGACGACGCGGACATCGGCGTCGGCGCCGAGCCGCTCGAGCGTCTCTCGCACGAAACGGGCGCGGGCAGCTTCGTTCGCGGAGGTGTCGATGCGCTGGGCGGCGCGACCGGCCAGCGCTCCGAAGGGCTGCGGCGTCTTCGCGCGCGGCGAGAGCAGATCGAGGATCACGAGCGTGTTCCCGTCGGGCACGTTCTGCGCGATCGCCCAGAAGTCGCGGCGCGGCTGCGCCCGCATCGTCTGCGTGTCGGTGACGACGACGACGCGTCGCTCGGCGAGAAACGGCATGGCCTGCAGCGCTTCGGCGATCGGAGCCGGATCCGCGGCGGCTGCGTCGGCGGTGAAGCGCGAGAGGTTGAGTTCGCGAACGTCGGCCGGCAGCAGGCGGTCGAGCACGATCTCGAGCGCGCGGTCCGCGAGAACGCGCTCCTCTCCCTCGATGATGACGAGCTTGCCGATCTCCGGCGCTTTATCGAGGAAGTCGTAGAACTTCATGCGAGCACGCGCGGACGGAACTCGAGATCCGGTACGCTCTCCGCGTACGGGGGGCGCACGATCCCGTACTCCGTCACGAAGGCGGTGACGAGGTGGCCGGGCGTCACGTCGAACGCGGGATTATAGACCGCGGCGCCGTCGGGCGCGACGCGGGTGCCCGCGAACGACGCGACTTCGTCGCTCGCGCGCTCCTCGATCGGAATCTCCGCGCCGCCGGCGATCGAGAGGTCGAACGTCGTGCGCGGCGCCGCGACGTAGAACGGGATGCCGTGGTGCGCGGCCAGGATCGCGAGGCCGTACGTGCCGATCTTGTTCGCGGTGTCGCCGTTTCGCGCGATGCGATCCGCGCCGACGATGACGAGGTCGATGCGCTGTTCCTTCATCGCGATCGCAGCGGCCGAGTCGACGATCAGCACGACGTCGACGCCCGCGTCGCGCAGCTCGAGATAGGTGAGGCGCGCGCCCTGGAGCAACGGGCGCGTCTCGCCGGCGAAAACGCGCGGCTTCTTCCCGCCGCGTTGCGCCGCGACGATCACGCCGAGCGCCGTGCCGCCGCCCGCGGTCGCGAGCGGTCCGGTGTTGCAATGCGTCAGGACGCGTGCGCCCTTCGGAATCAACTCCAGGCCGTTGCGCGCGATCGCGGCATCCATGGCGATCTGCTCGTCGTGAATCGCGCGCGCCTCTTGCAACGGATCCGCGGCGGCGAGAACGCGGTCCACGGCCCACGCCAGGTTCACGGCCGTCGGGCGCGCCTCGCGCACCCGGCGCGCCGCTTCGGTCAAGGCGGCCTCGTCCTCGATCGTGCGGCGCAGCAACGCGACGCCGTACGCCGCGAAGACGCCGATGCACGGCGCACCGCGAACCGCGAGGCTCTCGATCGCGCCGGCGATCTCGTCGGCCGTCTGCGCGCGCTCGTGCACGGCGTCGTGCGGCAGTCGTCGCTGATCGAGGTAGAGGACGGCGTCGCCGTCCCACGCGACGGCCGTCACGCTCCGGCCTTCGCCGCGACGCTCAGGCCGAGCAGCGTCGCGGCGGCGACGGCGGCGCCGTAGCCCTTGTCGCCGCCGTCGCGGTGCGCGCGCTCTCGGGCTTGTTCGAGATTCTCGGTCGTCAGCACGCCGAAGCCGATCGGAACGCCGGTCGCGAGCTGCACGTCCATGATGCCGCGCGCGCACTCGCCGGCGACGAAATCGAAGTGCGGCGTCTCGCCGCGCACGACGGCGCCGACCGCGACGAGCGCGTCGTACTCGCCGGCTTCGATCAAGTTGCGGCACCCCAGCGGCAGCTCGAAGCAGCCCGGGACGTCGTAGAGATCGCAATCCAATTCGGCGACGTTGCAGTCGCGCAACGCCCGCCGAGCGCCGTCGACGAGCATCTCCGCGAGGTCGCTATGAAAGCGCGCCGCGACGATCGCAAAGCGCCGTCCGCGGCAGTCGGGCGGCGTGGCCCGCGCGGCGCCGTCGCGCTTCACGAGGCCGCCACTTCGTCCAGGATGTGGCCGAGCTTCGAGCGCTTCGTGTTCATGTAGTGCCGGTTGTGCGCGGTGGGCTTCGTCTGCAGCGGCACGCGGCCCACGATCTTCAAGCCATACCCTTCGAGCCCGAAGATCTTCTTCGGATTGTTCGTGACGAGCCGCATCTCTTTGACGCCGAGATCCACGAGGATCTGCGAGCCGATGCCGTAGTCGCGCTTGTCGATCGGCAGACCGAGCGCCAGATTCGCCTCCACCGTATCGGCGCCGCGGTCCTGCAGCTCGTAGGCGCGCAGCTTGTCGGCCAGGCCGATGCCGCGCCCCTCTTGGCGCAGGTAGAGAAAGACGCCGCGCCCCTCGCGCGCGATGAGCTCCATCGCGCCGTCCCGCTGCGCCGCGCAATCGCAGCGCGTCGAGTGCAGTGCATCGCCGGTCATGCACTCTGAATGCACGCGGACCATCAGCTCCTTGCCGTCGCCGATCTCGCCCATCACGAGCGCGACGTGCGTGTTCTCGTCGATTGCGGTCGTGTAGGCCATGCCCTTCCACGCCCCCACGGTCGTCGGCAGGTCGAACTCCGCGATCCTCTGCACGAGCTTCTCCGTGCGCATTCGGTAGGCGATCAAATCCTTGACCGTGATCAGTTTGAGCCCGTGCTTATCGGCGTAGCTGCGCAGACCCGCGAGGCGCTCCATCGTGCCGTCGTCCGCCATGATCTCGCAGATCACACCCGCCGGATAGAGGCCGGCGAGGCGAGCGAGGTCTACTGCCGCTTCGGTCTGCCCGGCTCGCACGAGAACGCCCCCTTCGCGCGCGCGGAGCGGAAACGTATGTCCCGGACGCAGGAAGTCCGCGGCTCGCGCCTCCGGATCGAGCAACTTCTTGATCGTCGCGGCGCGATCGTGCGCGGAGATGCCCGTCGTCGTGAGGCCGCGCGCTTCCACGGAGACCGTGAACGCGGTCTCGTGCACCGCCGTGTTCTCGCGCACCATCTGCGGGATCTGAAGTTCGTCGAGCCGGGCGCCGGAGAGCGGCACGCAGATCAAGCCGCCCGCGTGCTTGCGCATGAAGTTGATCGCGTCGGGCGTCACCATCTGCGCGGCCATGACGAGGTCGCCCTCGTTCTCACGGTCCTCGTCGTCGAGAACGACGACCATCTTGCCGGCTCGGACGTCGGCGATCGCATCCTCGATCGAATCGATGGGGCCGGCCGGCCGAGCGACGTGCTCGCCGAGCGAAGGGAAGATCTGCGCGAGGCGCTGGAGCGTCCGGTAGGACGGCTCCCGCCGCCCGGCCCGGAGCAGCGAAATCGCCGATTCGGTGAGACCGGCGCCCTCGGCGACCTCGGCGGCCGTCAGCCCCGCCTCCTCGATGGCCCCGTTCAGAAGATCCGCAAAGCGACCCATGCCCTCACAAGCGTAGGGAAAACTTGACAAATGTCAAGCCACCTTTACGGTGACCTGATAAGGGAGGAGAATAGAGGGCGGCTACCCGCTCGCCGGGGCAAGGGCTTTGATGGAGCGTTCGCCATTCGAACTAGAGCCCTCGACCGTTGCAACTAGATTCTGGAGTGAAAAAATGAAAACCGTTAGATCGATGCTCGTGCGTGCGGCAATCGCACTCTCCTTCGCCGCACTTGTGTTCGATACGGGCGCCCCTGCGCGCGCCGCGTCGGCCGACGAACTCAATCAACTTGCGGTCCAAGCATATATTTACGCCTATCCGCTCGTCACCATGGAGATGACGCGGCGGATCTCGACCAACATGGAGATGCCCGGGCCGAGTCGCGCCCCGATGGGGCAGTTCGCTCTCCTGCGCTCGTATCCCGATGCATCGTTCACCGACGTCGTCTCGCCCAACGCCGATACGCTCTACGAAATCGGATGGTTCGACATATCGAAGGAACCGGTCGTCATTCACACGCCGGCGCTCAACGGCCGCTATGCTTTGTTTCCAATGCTATCGATGTGGACGAACGTCTTCGATAGCCCGGGAACGCGAACGACCGGAGACGCGGCGCAGACGTTTGCGGTGACGGGACCAGGCTGGAGCGGTACGCTCCCGTCCGGCGTACGCGAGGTCAAGTGCCCAACGTCGGTATTCTGGATGATCGGCCGCATCTATTCCGACGGCACGCCGGCCGATTTCGAAGCCGTACACAAGCTGCAAGATGCGATGACGGCGGTTCCGCTGAGCTCGTACGGAAAACCCTACACGCCTCCCGCCGGAACGGTCGACCCGGCGATCGACATGAAGACGCCGGTCACCGCGCAGGTCAATGCGCTCAAGGGCACCGATTTCTTCGCGATGTTCACAAGCCTCCTCGCAGCCAATCCACCCGCAGCCGACGACGCGCCGATGGTTGCGAAACTCAAGGATCTCGGAATCGTCCCCGGCCAGCCGCTCGATACCTCAACGCTCGATCCGGCCGTGGTTGCCGCGATGAACGCCGCACCGGCGGCATCGCTCCCGATCATGAAGTCGCAAATGCAGTCGGCCGGAAAAGTCGTCAACGGCTGGGCCGTCTTTACGAACCTCGGATCATACGGTACCAACTATAATCTGCGCGCGTTCATAGCGCTCATCGGGCTGGGTGCGAATCTTCCGCAAGACGCCATCTATCCGGCAACGGTCGCGCAGCTCGACGGCACGAAGAGCTACGTCGTTCACTTTACGACGATGCCGCCGGCCCGCGCGTTCTGGTCGATGACGCTTTACAACAACAAACAGTACTTTTACGACAACCCGCTCAACCGCTATAACGTCAGCCAGCGATCGCCGTTCGTGAAAAACGCGGACGGTTCGGTGGACGTCTACGTCTCCAACAAATCGCCGGGCGCTGCGAAGGAAGCGAACTGGTTGCCGGCTCCGGCTGCTCAGTTCAATATGATCATGCGGATTTACGATCCGAACCCGAACCCGCCGTCGATCCTCGACGGAACGTGGACGGTCCCAGCCGTAACGCCGCAGTAACGGAGCAGCCAATGAGAATCGCAATCCTGCTTGCGACATTAGCTTTCGGGACGATCCTGGCGACGTTTTCGACTAATGCATCCGCTCAGACCGTCGATCAGTCCGTTCTCCACGAATCGGTTCTCGCTCAGAGCGCGTCGCCGATGCCGACGGTCAGCGCATCACCGCTGCCGGCGGGCACGGCTCCGGTACCGTCGGCACCCGCTGCACCGGCAAAACCCGACGTCACCGCATTGATGAAGCATTCGAATCCAAACTTCAACCCGTGCGGTGGCTGGCGCCAGTTGCTCATCACATATGCGGCCGCCACGAATTGCAGTTTCGATCGGGGACAGTTCACACTCGGCGTAAACTACGCGGCAACGTACGTCCCCCTGGGCACGCAACTGGTGATCAACGGGACGCCCATAACGACGTCGACCTATGCGAATACTCATGCATTTCCGTCTGTTCCGATAAGCGCTGGCTTAGGGGGTCGCTGGACGTTCCGGTACACTCCGCCGGAATATCAGGATATCGTCGGTTACAACGGTAATGTCGACAAGTCCGGCACGACGAACCAAGTGTTCCAATTAATGAACATGTTCTTTTTTAACCGTTGCTTCCCATATTGTGGCGGATTTGGCCTATCCGCCATAATCCTGAACTATGAACCGCCGACCGGCTCTTCAGCATGGCGCGGAACTGGTCCACGCTATACCGCCGCCTTCTCCACGAGCGTTACCGTTGGACACAGCCCGAGCGGCCAAGGACGTTGGATCATCAACTTGTACGACCCAGTTACCTGGGCGGTTACCTCGTCCGAGCCTGGAACCAAAGGGCAGCCGGGGCAGGTTCAGTGGGGAGTGAGCAGCACGCTATTGGCTACCGCAATATGGATTCACCATAGTTGGCGGCTCAACACCTCAATCGGATATACGATGCCGGGTTACCAATGGGTCTGGAATCTCAACCCGAACTATCTCCTCTCCCGTCGCTTCGTCGTTGGAGCCAACTATGGAGGCGCCGGCGTCGCCTTGAGTACGTCGACCGGCGTGCCCCCGACCTTTATGTCACTCAACAACACGACGCGCCCGCGTTTCCTCGACATCACGCTTATGTACTTGCTCGGCCCGGCGACTCCGCCGATCAAAGGACTTCCCGAACCACCGCCAGGGGATTGAGGAAGCCGGAGATTCTGTTACGCGCGCTCGCCTGCAGCGTCGTACTGCTAACGGCGGCCGGAGCACCGGCCGCCGTTCACGCGCAGGAGGCGTCAGCACCGGTGCCGTCGCCGGCCGTGGCATCCACTCCGTCGCCCTCGCCGCTGCAGTCGGAAGAACCGCCGCCCGGCCTCGATCGTAGCGTTCACCTCGGCGCCGCAGTGCTGACCGATTACACGTTCTTCTCGCAGGACGAGACGAACGTCAAGCAGGTCGGCGTGCAGCCGAGTCAGCCGCAGTTGCGCGCCGCGCGCCTCGTCGTGCAAGGCGACCTCACCCCCGGCATGTATTACTACTTCGCGCCGAACTTCAACGGCCTCAACGTCACGCCGCCGAAGGATCAGTTTCAGATCTACGACCTCTATCTCGGCTTCAAGACGCCGGTCGGGCTGCTCACGGTCGGCCAGCAGAAAGAGACCTTCGTTTTCGAGATGGTTGGCCTTGCGATGAACTTGCCCCAGCAGGAGCGCGTCCTCACTCCGTTCTTTCAGTCGCGTGCCGCCGGGATAAAACTCGCAAGCCCGGTCTTCCGTGCGGAACGTGCGACATATTCCCTTGGCTGGTATCCGCTCAACTACGACGGCAATCAGTTCACGAGCCGGGTGACGTATCTGCCGTACATCTCTAACGACAACTCGCAATACGTGCACGTCGGCGCCGACTACCGCTACCTCGGATCGGCCAACCATATGCTGCAGTTCAGCGGCAAGCCGGAGTCCGACGTCGCCGACAGCTACGTCAACACCGGCAAGTTCTTGGCGAACTACGCCAACGAACTCAATTACGAGTTCGTCGCGACGGTCAAGTCGTACTCTCTCTACGGCGAGTACGCGCGGGCGTGGGTCAACGCGCCGGCGTCGCTCGATCCGGAGTTCTTTGGCTACTATATCCTCGGCAGCTGGGTGATCACCGGCGAGAGCCGGCCCTACGATCGCGCAACCGGGTACGGAAAACGCATCATCCCGACGAAGCCTTCGGGGGCATGGGAACTGGTCGCTCGCTTCTCTCGCGACAATCTCAACTCGGGATTGGTCAACGGCGGCACGATGGGGCTCGGCTACGCCGGCGTCAACTGGTGGCGCAACGCGTACTGGAAGTTTGGAGTCGGTTACGGATTCACCGGGCTGACCGCCGACCACGCATTCGGCATCATGAACCGGGTCCAGTTACGCGTACAGTGGTCGCACTGAGGCTCGGACTGGGACTCGCGCTCGCCCTCTTTCCTCTCCAAGCCCTGGCGCAGACGGCAGCCCCATCCCCATCGCCGTCACCGCAGCCGCGGCCGACTCCGCCGCCGCTCGGAGAGTATGTATCGGTCGAAGACGAGTTTTCGCCGCATTACTACGGCGAGAGCGGTTCGAGTAATCTCGTCAACTGGCGCGCTCAGGTGCCCTACGACGACTCCGCGTACCTCGTGCGATTGAAGCTGCCGGTCGTTACCGGCGCGCCCCCCGAGTCGTTGACCGGCGCGGGCGATCTCGCCGCCACGAACCTCGCCGCGATCGAGTACGACGCCTCGCACGTGCTTGCCGGCGTGACGACTCGTTTTCCCACCGCAAACGACTCGCTGGGATCGCATAAATACTCGATCGGTCCCGCGTTTGGAATCGTCAAACCGACGGGACTTTGGAGCTTCGGATTCTACTCCGAGAGCTATTTTTCGGTCATCGGACCGAAGTCGTATCCGGGCGTCGGCAAATCGAAGATCGCGCCGGTCTTGAGCGTCGTGCTGCCGCGCGGCTGGGTCGTCGGCTTCTCGACGATGCAGTTCACCTACGATTACGTCGTCAACCGCTGGACCGACGTCCCCGTCGGTCTCCGCCTCGAGCACCGCGGCATCTTCGGGCTCCCGCAGTTTCGCGTCTATGGTGACGCGGAGCGAAACTTCGCGCACACGAGCGACACCCCGTCGTGGACGTACCGCATCGGGCTCCGTTGGACGATCGCCGGGCCCCCGTGACCCGACGGACCTAGCCTCGGGCGATACTTGAAACGACTGTTTCAAGTATGTTAGCATAAACGCCGTGCCTAGAACCGCCGACGAGGCGCGGCGCACAGAACTGCTCGACCGGGCCGTCGACTACGTCTGCAGCCACGGCCTCGCCGACCTCTCGCTGCGGCCGCTCGCCAAGGCCGTCGGATCCAGCCCGCGCGTCTTGCTCTACTATTTCGGTTCGAAGGAGGAGTTGATCGTCGAGATCGTCCGGCGCGGCCGGTCCCGTCAGCGAGCGATGATGGTAAATCTCAAACGCACCGGTCTCTCGCCGCGCGAGGTCGCGAAGCGGCTCTGGCGCGAGTGGAGCAAGCCCGAGTGGGCGCCGCTCACGCGACTCTCCTTCGAGGTCTACGTTCTCGCCCTGAGCGACCGCTCGCGTTTTCCGCGCTTTCTCGATAGCTCGGTGAACGAGTGGCTCGCAGCGCTCGGCAACTGCACGACGACGACGGCGACGATCCTGATCGCGGGATTCCGCGGCTTTCTGCTCGACCTCTTGGCGACCGGCGATCGTGCCCGCGTCGACCGGGCCGTCGATCGCTGGCTCGCGCAGGTATACGATGCTTAACGGCGCACGCAGCGGCGCGACGATCTTCATCTTCGTCACCGTCCTCATCGACATGCTGACCTTCGGCATGATCGGACCGGTGCTGCCGAAGCTGATCGCGAGCTTCGTCGGCAACGATTACGCGTACGCCGCCGAGATCATCGGCATCTTCGCGACCGCCTGGGCGCTGATGCAGTTCTTCTGCTCGCCGCTGCTCGGCATTCTCTCCGACCGCGTCGGCCGGCGTCCGGTGATTCTGATCTCGAACGCCGTGACGGTCGTGGATTACGCGATCATGGCGTGGGCGCCGAATCTTTGGTGGCTCTTCGGCGGACGCGTTCTGTCGGGAATCGCGACGGCGAACATGACCGCTGCGAGCGCTTATATCGCCGACGTCACGCCGCCGGAGAAGCGCGCCGCCGCATTCGGCATGATCGGCAGCGCCTTCGGCCTCGGCTTTATGATCGGCCCGGCGATCGGCGGCCTCGTCGGCACGATCAATCCGCGCTTCACGTTCTGGGCCGCCGCCGGCTTCGCGCTGATCAACACGCTCTACGGCCTCTTCGTCTTACCCGAATCCCTGCCGCGCGAGCGCCGCACGCCGCGCATCGAATGGAAGCGCGCCAATCCGCTCGGCTCGTTGAAATTGTTGCGCTCGCATCACGAGCTCTGGGGTTTGGCCTGGGTCAACTTCATCACGTATGTCGCGCACGAAGTCTTTCCAAACGTTTGGGTGATCTATTGCATCGCCGCTTTCGGTTGGAGCACCGGAAGCGTCGGCTTGACACTCACGCTCGTCGGCGCGGTCTCGGCGATCAATCAAGCGACGATGGTCGGTCGGGTCGTCAAGCGCTTCGGCGAGCGGCGCATCCTGCTCGCCAGCCTCGTCGTCGCCGTCTTGGGGCTCGGTTTGCTGGGGATGCCCAACGGCATCGTCTTCTTGATCGGCGCGGTCCTCATCTCGCTGCCGATGTACCAGGCGACGTCGCAGGCGCTGATGACGCGGCGCGTCGGCGCCGGCGAGCAGGGCGAGTTGCAAGGAGCGCTCGGATCGCTGCGCGGCATCTCGATGCTGATCGGCCCGTCGATCTTCACACTGACCTTCGCGCAGTTCGCCGGGCCGTGGCGCTCGCTCGGCCTCCTCGGAGCGCCGTGGCTCCTCGCGGCGCTGCTCTACGCGGTGTCGCTCGCGCTCGCGTGGCGCGTGACCTCGCGCGCGGACGACGTCGTGTTACCGATTCCCGAGCCCACGCCGCCGATTTACGCAGAGAGCTAGAAGACGACGATCGGCTTGACGATGCGCGCCTGCGCGAGATCCCGATAGGCACGCGGCACGTCCTCGAGCGTGACGAGATCCGCACCGACCTTGTCGGCGCTGACGACGCCCTGCTCGATCAACGCCAGCGAGGCGCGCGTATCTTCGGGGCCGCAGGAATAACTCGCGACGAGCCGTCGATCGCCGAAGTAAAACCGCTCCGGATCGATCGCGATCGCACTCTCGGGCGGGAACGGCGTGAACATCACGACGGTGCCCCCGGGGGCGACCGCCTCGAACGCGGATTGCATCGCCGCCGCGCTCCCAGGTCCGCAGATGACGACGTCCGCACCCTCGGGCAGCGCGTCACGCACGTCGTCGGGATGTAACGCCGTCGCGCCGTTGCGCTGCGCGATCGCACGGCGCTGCTCGATGAAATCGCCGCCGAAGACCTCGGCTCCCATCTCTCTCCCCGCGAGCACGTGGAGCAATCCCATGACGCCGAGACCGATGACGTAGAGGCGATCGCCCGCGCTCAACCCGCTTCGGCGCAGCGACTTCACGACGCAGGCAAGCGGCTCGACGAGCGATGCGTCGGGAAAGCCGACGTGCGCGGGCAGGTGCAGGGTGTCGCGCAGATTGCCCGCGGGCACGCGGAAGTACTGCGCGATGCCGCCGGGATCGATCTTGCTCGACCTCCACGCCGCGCACTGCACGTACTCGCCGCGCGCGCAGGCGCGGCAGGCGAAGCACGGCGCGTGATGGTGCACGAAGACGCGATCTCCGAGTGAGAATCCGGCGGCGCGCGTCTCCGCGACGACACCGGCGGGTTCGTGCCCGAGCACGAGCGGCGCCTTGCGCGCGACGTACCAGCCCATGACGTCGCCGCTGCAGATGCCGCTTGCCGTCGTTCGCACGAGGATCTCGCCCTCGCCGATCTCCGGCACCGGGCGATCCTCGACGCGCACGTCTTCGGCGTCGTAGAGAACGGCGGCGCGCATCGTCTCGCGGCTCACGGCTCGATGAGCGCTTTCAGCCCCGCGCCGGAATCGAGCGCGGCGAATGCGTCCGCGATGCGTGCGAGCGGATAGACGTCACTGACGAGCCTACGTAGTTCGAAGGCGCGCGACGCGATCAGATCGTAGGCCACGCGTACGTCGGCGGGCGTGAAATGAAACGGCGCGAGCAGCCGCACTTCGTCGTAGTGGAGGCGCGCGGCGAGAAAACTCACGCGGGCGTCGCCCGGAAGCCCGGCAAAGAACGAGACGCGCCCACCGCGCCGCACGAACGACGGCGCGCTCTCCCACATCTCCGCCGACCCCGTGCATTCGATCACCGCGTCGGCGCCGCGACCGTGCGTGCGCGCGAGGATCGCGTCGCCGATCGGTTCCTCGCTGGCGTCGACGCTCTGCAGCCCGAGCTCACGCGCGAGCTCGAGGCGCTCGGGTCGCCGGCCGAAGAGCATCGCGTCAATGCCGTAGATCCGCTGCAGCAAGAGCGCGTGAAGGATGCCGAATCCGCCGTTGCCGAGAATCGCGACGCTCGAATCCGGCGCGGGCGCCAGCATCGCAACCGAATGGACGACGCACGAGAGCGGCTCGAGAAAGGCCGCCTCGGCATAGCCGACGTCGGCGGGCTTCTGAAAGCAGTTGACGTCGACGATCCGTTTCGGCACGGCGATGCAATCGGCGTATGCGCCCAAGAGCATCGTCGCCATCACGCGCTCGCAGAGCTCTTCCTCGCCGCAGCGGCACCAGAAACACTCGCCGCAGGGCGCCGTATGCACGCACATCACCGGGTCGCCGGCGGCGAACGCGGTGACGCCCTCGCCGACGGCGGCGACGTCGCCGGAGAACTCGTGACCGAAGCGCGTCGGCAGCGGCATCTTCGGATGGCCGCGCCGGTAGGTCTTGAGGTCGGTTCCGTCCGTCAACGCGGCGCGCACTCGCACGACGATCCCGCCGGCGGGCGCCTGCGGCGCCGGCTCGTCGCGCAGTTCGATCCGGCGCGGCTCGACGAGCACGGCTACGCGCACGCGAGCAGTGCCGAGCGAATCGGTTCGGGCAGCGCCCGGCTCTTCAGCGTCTTTGCGTCGACCGCGGCGACGACGAACGAGATCGTCGCGCCCTCGGCGCCCGTGCGCTCGTTAAGAAACGTCGTCTTCCACCGAAGACTCGACCGTCCGACGTGCAGGATCTCGGTGCGCATGCGCATCCAATCGCTCATCAGCGCGGGAGCGCGATACTCCGCCTCGACGCGCACGCGCGGCAGCCAGAAGGCATATTTGGTAAAGACGCTCTCGTACGGAAAACCGAGTTCGGCGAAGAGCTGCATCTCCGCGTATTCGGCGAAGCGCGAGTAGGCCGCGAAATACATGATGCCGGCGACGTCCACGTCGGCCCATTGCACTTGCAGCCGGGCTTCGAAGACGCGGCTCACGAAGCGCGCGCGTACCGCGCGAGCGGATCGACTTCGAGATTGACGCGCGTTCCGGGCTGCCGCGCTCCGAGCGTCGTTCGCTCGAGCGTCTCGGGAATGAGCGCGACGTCGAACCATCCCGGCCCGACGGCCGCAATCGTGAGGCTGACGCCGTCGACGGCGATGAAACCCTTTTCGACGATCATCGGCGCGAGGTCCGCCGGAGAGTCGATCCGCATCCGCGCGCCCTGGCCTTCGGGCGCGCGAGCGAGCACCGTGGCGACGCCGTCCACGTGCCCGTAGACGAAGTGTCCGCCGACGCGATCGCCCACGCGCAGCGCATACTCGACGTTGACCGCGGCGCCCGGTTCGAGCCGGCCGAGCGTGCTCCGCGCGATCGTCTCGGGCACGACGTCGAAGGCAATCGCGTCGCGCTCGATCGTCGTCGCCGTTAGGCAGACGCCGTCGATCGCGATCGAATCCTTCGGCTCGGGGCGTTCCGCCTCGACGCCTTCGCAGCGCACCCAGAGCGTGAGACCGCCGCCGGCCGCGGAGGTCCGCAGCACCTCGCCGCGGTAGGCGACGATCCCGCTAAACATACGCGATGGTCCCCGAGATCACGACGTCATCTCCGGCGCGCTCGACGCGATCGAATCGCAGACGCAGGTCGAGCCGGGCGAGATCGGAGCCGAGCAGCACCGGCACCGCGTTATCGTTGCTCAAAAGACGCGGCGCGATCGCCCAATAGACGCGGTCGACGGCGCTCGCCGCAAGCAGGCTTGC
>DATKMJ010000026.1 GCA_035541935.1 Candidatus Binatia bacterium
GCCGTCGAGTCCGACGAGCAGCGGAACGGTGGCGCAGATCTGCGGAAGCTGCCCGAACTCGCGCTGATACTGGCGCCCGAGCAAGAGGTTGAAGAGCTGGTCGGTGCCGCCGAGCTCGACGTCGGCCTCGATCGCGACCGAATCGTACGCCTGTGCGACGGGATAGAGAAACTCGTGGAGCGATATCGGAACGCCCTTGCCGTAGCGTTCGCTGAAGTCGTTGCGTTCGAGCATCTGGGCGACGGTCGTCTTCGCCAGGAGTTTGACGAGGTCGGCGAGGCCGAGGCGATCGAGCCACTCGGAGTTGTTGCGCACCTCGATGCGCTCCATGTCGAGCACTTTGCCGGCCTGCTCCCGGTAGGCACGCATGTTCTCTTCGATCTCGTCCTGCGTCAGTTGGGGACGCGTGACGTTGCGGCCGCTCGGATCGCCGATTCGCGCGGTTGCATCGCCGATGATCAGCGTGACGCGGTGTCCCGCCTCGGCGAAACGCTGCAGCTGGTGCAAGACGACCATAAAGCCGAGATGGAGATCGGGGCTCGTCGGGTCGATGCCGAGTTTGACGCGCAGCGGCCGGCCAGCTTTTAGCCGTTCGCGAAACTCCGCAACGGTCTCGACGTGGTCGAAGCCCTCGAGCAAATCGAGAGCGCTCATGCCCGCAACTCGATCAGCGTGACGCCGGTCGAACCCTCTTCTTCGGTGCCGTAACGCACGCTCTTGACGGCCGCGTGGGCGCGCAAGTGCTCCTGTAGGCCGCGGCCGAGCATGCCGGTGCCCTTGCCATGAATCAGCCGCAGCGACGAGACGCCGGCGAGCAGCGCATCGTCGATCCAGCGCTCGACGAGCGGCTCGGCTTCGACGTAGCGCCGGCCTCGGACGTCGAGCGTCTCGCTCGTGCGCGCCGCGGCCGCGATCCGCGCCTCGCCCCGCGCCGCGCGCGGAGCAGATTTCACCGCTGCCCCGCCTTCACGCCGCACGTCGCTCTTCTCCACCATCGCCTTCATTGAACCGATCGAAACGAGCAACCTCTCGTCCCAATCCTCGGCGACGATCCCCTCTTGATCGAGCGAGAGCACGCGCACGCGATCGCCGGGCGCGTACGTCGCGCCCTCGTCGCCGCCTTCGCGCACCGCATCGAGCCCTAACTCGCGGCGCATCGTTTCGATCGTCCGCGCAAGCGAGGTCGTCTGCGCCGCCGTCGGCTTTCTCTGTTGCACGCTCGAAAGAAACTCGCGCAGACTCTGTTGCAGGCGCTCCTCGGCGCGCGCGCCGAACGCGCGCCGCTCGTTCTCGAGCGCGCTCCGCTGGCCACGCAACGCGTCGAGCTCGCGCGCGGCCTCACGGCGCTCGCGTTCCATCCCGGCGCGCTCCTCGCGCAGTTCGGCGCTGCGCATGGCGAGTTCGGCCAGCGCCGCTTCGTAATCGCGTTCGCGCCCTTCGAGCAACGACGCGGCGCGCTCTACGATCTGCGGATCGATGCCCAGACGTTCCGCGAGCGGAAAGGCGAGCGACTGCCCCGGCGTTCCCAGGTCGAGCTCGAACGTCGGCTCGAACGTCTCGGGATCGAAGCGCACGCTCGCGTTCGCGACGCCCGCCGTCGAGTGCGCGAAGAGCTTGAGTTCGACGGAGTGCGTCGCGACGATCGCCCAGGCGCCTCGCTCGAGCAGGCGCTCGAGCATCGCGATCGCGAGCGCCGCGCCGGCGCTCGGCTCGGTGCCGCCGCCGATCTCGTCCACGATGGCCAGCGTTCGCACGTTCGCGCCGTCGAGGATCTCGCGCATCCGGTCGAGATGCGCGCTGAACGTCGACGCGTTCGCCGCGAGCGATTGCTCGTCGCCGATGTCGGCCACGAGGCGCTCGAATCGGCCGATGCGCGCGCCGGCCGCGGGCAACTGCATTCCGCAGTACGCCATCGCGACGAAGAGCCCGGCGGTCTTGAGCGCGACGGTCTTGCCGCCCATATTCGGACCGCTTACGACGAGCAGGCGCGTGCCTTCGCCGATGGCGAGCGATTGCGGCACGGCGCGTTCGCCCAACAGGGGATGGCGGCCGCGGTCGATCTCGATCTCCGGGAGATCGCTCAACTCCGGCGCGACGCTCTCGCTGCGGCGCGCCACGTCGGCCTTCGCCGCGAGCACGTCCACGCGCGCGAGCATCTCGACGTTCGCTTCGATCTCCGCTGCGCGAGCGCCGACCTCTCGCGAGAGCGAGTCGAGAATCCGCTGCACCTCGCGCTCCTCTTCGATCTGCAGCGTCCGAACGCGATTGTTTGTCTCGAGCGCGGCGAGCGGCTCGACGAAGAGCGTCTGGCCGCTCGCGCTCGTGTCGTGGACGATGCTCGGCAGACTCGACGCCGCTTCGGCTTTAATCGGAATGACGAACCGGCCGTTGCGAACGGTGACGATCCGCTCCTGAATCACCTTCGCGTACCTCGACGAATTGAGAATGGACGAGACGCGATCGCGCGCGTCGCCCTGCGCCTGGGCGAGGCTGCGACGAATCCGGCCGAGCGCGGGCGAAGCGCGATCGAGCACGGCGCCGCGCTCGTCGATCGCGTCGGCGATCGAGCGGGTCAACTCGCGCAACGGCGTGTAGCCGGCGACGACCGCTTCGAGGTCGGGATGTTCGTGAACGGATCGATGCGCGGCGGCCGCCGCGGCGAGCGCGTCGCCGATCGCCCGGAGGTCGGCGGCGGCGAGCGTGCGCCCGAGGTTCGCCCCTTCCGTCAGCAGCGCGGTATCGATGGCCGGCATCACGTGAAGGTCGGCGCCGGCCATCAGGGAGCGAACCGCCTCGGTGCGCAGTTGTTCGGCGCGGACGAGCTCGAAGTTCTCGAGCGGCGCCAGCTCGAGCGCGAGCGCCTTACCGCGCTGCGTGTGCGTGCTGCTGACGACGCGGTCCCGGATGCCAGCGAAATCGAGGGCGTCGAGCGTGCGTGAGTCGGCGAGCGGCATGAACGGGATCGCGCTACGTGGCGAGCTTCGCCTTTACCAGCTCGTTCACGAGAGCGGGATCGGCCTTGCCACGCGATGCCTTCATCACCTGGCCGACGAGGAAGCCGGCAACGTTGGTCTTTCCTGCCTTATAATCCGCCACGACGGCCGGGTTCGCGGCGAGAACCTCGGCGACGAAGCCCTCGATCGCAGCGGGGTCGCTCGTCTGCGCGAGACCCTCGCGTTCGACGATCGCCGCCGGCGAGCCGGCGCCGTCCCACATGCGCGCAAGTAGCTCCTTCGCGATCTTCGAGTTGACGCGTTTCGACTCGACGAGCGCGATCAACTCGGCGAGATGCTCGGGCGCGACGCGCGACTCCGCGATGGCGACGCCCGTGTCGTTGGCGAGGCGCGAGAGATCGCCGAGAACAAAATTGCTCGACTGCTGCGCGTTGCCCGAGAGCGCGACGACGCGATCGTAGTAGGCGCCGAGCGCGGCGCTCTCCACGAGCTGCGTTGCCTGCTTCGCCCCCACGCCATACTCGGCGGTATAGCGCTCGAAGCGCTCCGAGGGCAGCGTGGGAAGGCCGGTCTTGATCCGCTCGACGTCGGATCGCGAGAGCTCCAGCGGAACGAGATCCGGATCGGGAAAGTACCGGTAGTCGTGCGCTTCCTCTTTACTGCGCATCGAGTGCGTCACGCCGTTGACCTCGTCCCAGCCGCGCGTCTCCTGCACGACGCGTTGGCCCGCCGTCAGGAGCGCTATCTGGCGCTCGATCTCGCTCTCGATCGCGCGCTCGACCGAACGGAACGAGTTCATGTTCTTGATCTCGGTCTTCGTGCCGAGCTCGCTCGAGCCGGAGGGGCGGATCGAGACGTTGGCATCGCACCGTAGCGAGCCTTCCTCCATCTTCACGTCGCTGACCCCGAGAGCCAGGAGCGTGCGCCGCAGCGATGCCAGATAGCCGACCGCCTCCTGCGCGCTGTGGAGCTCCGGCTCCGAGACGCACTCCATCAACGGGACGCCGGCGCGATTGAAATCGACGAGCGAGTACGAGCTTCCGGCGATTCGTCCGTCGCCGGATCCGGCGTGCGTGGATTTGCCCGTATCCTCTTCGAGATGGATGCGCGTCAGCCGGCACTCTTTGATCGTTCCGTCCTCGAGCCAGTATTTCACGGAGCCGCCGACGGCGAGCGGCATGTCGTACTGCGAGATCTGGTAATCCTTGGGCATATCCGGATAGAAGTAGTTCTTCCGGTCGAACTTCGAAAACGCGGGAATCTCCGATCCGAAGGCGAGACCTGCGGTGACGATCAACTCGATCGCCTTCGCGTTGGGCACCGGCAGCGCGCCGGGCATGCCCAAGCAGACCGGACAGATCTTCGTGTTCGGCTCGCCGCCGAACTCGTTGGCGCAGCCGCAGAACATCTTCGAGACCGTCTTGAGCTCGACGTGACACTCGACGCCGATCACCGCTTCGTACGAAACGCTCACGCCCGCGCTCCTTCGAAAGCGGGTTTGCGCGCGAGCGCGTGCTGCGTCGCGCGCTCGTACGCGTGCGCGGCGCCGAGCAGCAGCGGCTCGCCGAAGAGCGGTGCGCAGAGCTGGAGGCCGATCGGCATCGGCAGGCTCCCGCCCTCCGGCGTCGCCCAGCCGCACGGCACGCTGAGCGCCGGCAGGCCCGCGAGCGACATCGGAATCGTGTAGTAATCCATGAGGTACATGCTGTACGGATCGCTCTTCGCGTCGAACTCGAACGCGGGACAACTCGCCGCGGGGCACGCGATGAGGTCGCACGCCGCATAGGCTCGTTCGAAATCGCGCGCGATGAGCGTCCGCGCCTTCTGCGCGCGGACGTAGTAGGCGTCGTAGTAGCCGCTCGAGAGCGCGTGCGTGCCGATCAGGATGCGGCGCTTTACTTCGGGCCCAAAACCGGCGGCGCGCGTCTTGTCGTACATCTGCCGCACGTCGTCGCCCTCGACTCGCAGGCCGTAACGTACGCCGTCGAACCGCGCAAGGTTCGACGAGCACTCCGCCGGCGCGATCAAATAGTAGGTCGGCAGGCCGTACTCGGCGGTCGGCAGCGCTACCTCGACGAGTTCGGCGCCGAGTCTTTCGAGATCGCGGTAGGCCGCGCGATAGAGCGCCTCCATCTCGCTTCCGAGCGGCTTCGGATCGAACTCTCGGACGATGCCGATCCGCAGGCCGCGCAGATCGTCCCGCAGCGCCGTCGCGGTCTTCTCCACCGGCCGGTCGATCGAGGTTGCGTCCATCGGATCGTACCCAGCCATCGCGTCGTAGGCGAGCGCGGCATCCTCGACCGTTCGCGTCAGCGGGCCGATCTGATCGAGGCTCGACGCGAACGCGATCAAGCCGTAGCGCGAGACGCGTCCGTAGGTCGGCTTGAAGCCGATGAGATTACAGAACGCGCCGGGCTCGCGAATCGAGCCGCCGGTGTCGCTCCCGAGTCCGATCGCCGCCTCGTACGCGGCGACGGCGGCCGACGATCCACCGCTCGATCCACCCGGGACGCGACCCGTATCGTATGGATTGCGCGTCACGCCGAGCGCGGAGTTCTCGCACGAACTGCCCATCGCGAACTCGTCGCAGTTCGTCTTGCCGATCGGAACGGCGCCCGCTTCGATCATCCGCGCGACGGCGGTCGCCGTGTACGGCGCGATCCAATGCTCGAGGATCTTGCTGCCGCACGTCGTGCGCGTGCCGTCGAGGCACATGTTGTCTTTGACCGCCAGCGGAACTCCGGCCAGCGGAAGACGCTCGCCGGCGCGCACCCGCTCGTCGACGCGCGCGGCATGCGCGCGCGCGCGGTCTGCGAGCACGGTCAGGTAGGCGCCGATCGTTCCGTCGGCGCGCTCGACGTGAGCGAGGGTCGCTTCCGCGATCTCGGCCGCGCTGATGCTGCCCGATGCAATGTCGCGCGCGATCTGCGCCGCGCTGCGTTCGATCCGCTCGTCGGCCATCGGCTACTCCGCGATGATGCGGGGCACGCGAAAGAAGCCGCCCTGCCGCTGCGGCGCCTCCGCGAGGACGCGCTCGCGATCGAGGCACGGGCGCAAAACGTCGTCGCGCGCGACGTTGCGCGACTCCACGACCTGCGCCGTCGCCGGCACGCTCGCGATATCGAGTTCCGCGAGCGCGTTGACGTGCCCGAGCAGATCGCCGAGCTGCCGCCCGAAGGTTTCCACCTCTTCGTCGGTTAGTGCGAGGCGCGCCAGCTTGGCGACGTACGCGATGTCGATGCTATCGGGCAAGGTGCGAATACTCCAGTCGAACGAGGATCTCGACGTGCCCCGTCTGCGGAAACATATCGAACGGCTGCACGGTGTCGAGCCGGTAGCCTTTGGCCACGAGGAACTTGGAATCCCGTGCGAGCGTCGCCGGGTCGCATGAGAGATACCACAGCGTAGGGACGCAAGCGCGCGCGACCGCGCCGAGCGTCACCTCGTCGCAGCCTTTGCGCGGAGGATCGAGAAAGACGACGGCGGCCTCGCGCAGCGCTTCTTCGAATTTCGGCGTCCCCGCGAGCAACTCGACCCGGCCGGGATCGAAGCGCGCCCGCTCGTTGAGGCCGTTCCGGCGCGCGTTCGCGCGCGCCTCGGTCACGGCTTGCGGGCTCTCCTCTATCCCGTAGACCGTCGCGCCGTGCTTTGCAAAGAAGAGCGCGAACGTTCCGACGCCGCAGTAGAGGTCGAGGATTCTCCCGCCGCCTTCGATCCACGGCTCTATGAAGGCGAAGACCCGCCCGACCATCTCGACGTTGACCTGAAAGAACGAGCCGGCTGAGAACCGGTAGAGGACGCCGCCGACGGACTCCTCGATCTCGCCGTCGCCCGCGACGACCGATTGACGTCTGCCGAGGATCGCGTTCGCGCTCGCGAGATCGAAGGAGTTCGCCACGCCCGCGAGACCGGGGAGATCGCGCAGCAGCGCCGGCGCGGCGCGACGGACGCTCTCCGAGCGGCGCGCCGTCGTGACGGTCAAGACGCTGCGCTGCGACGCGCCCGCGTTTCGTAGAACGAGATGGCGCGCTTCACCCAGCATCGCCCGCACCGGCGCTTCGTTTCGCGCTTTGGTTATCGCTTTGAGATCGGCGTCGAGCGGCTCCGCGACCACGGGACAAGCGTCGATCGAAACGACGGCGTGGGTCCGCTGGCGGTAGAATCCGAGCGACGGCGGATCGGTGCGATCGTCCACGACGAGCGCCATCTTGTTGCGGTAGGCGCGCGGCGTCTCCATGCCGATCGTCGGCCGCACGTCTACGGCGTGCAGACCGCCGATGCGCTCGAGCGCCTCGCGAACGACGCCTTGTTTCCAGGCGAGCTGGGCCGGATAGGCAAGATGCTGCACCTGACACCCGCCGCAGGCGCCGAAGACTGGGCAGAATGGCTCCGCGCGCTGCGGCGACGGCTCGAGGATCTCGACGAGATTGGCTACCGCGTAGCGTTGTTTGACGGAAGCGACTTTGACGCGGGCACGCTCGCCGGGCAACGCTCCGAAGCAAAAGACGACGATGCCGCCGGCACGGCCGACTCCTTGACCGTTGGCGAGCAGATCGGTGAATGCGAGCTCGAGTTCGACGCCGATCCGGAGCGCCGTTCCGGCGTTAGGCGCTCTCTCTTTGCTCGTCAAGCGCCTTGAGCAACGAGTTCGCTTCGTCGATCAGTTGCTGAATGCGCTGCGACGTCGGATCCTCGCGACGGCCGGCGTTAACCAGGCGCAACGACATGTAGCCGAGCGCCGCGCCGAGCACGGCGATGCCAACTCCGAAACCGATCCAGAAGAGAATGCGGCGATCGGGCTGCGGCGTCGAATCGGGCGATTCCATGGAACCTACGTTCGCGGCGCCAAGAGGGCCGGACCTGCGGGAACGCTAACGGATGGCGACCGCATCATTCGGAGAGGTGGCAGAGCGGTTGAATGTACTCGCTTGGAAAGCGAGCAGAGGTGATGAGCCTCTCGAGGGTTCGAATCCCTCCCTCTCCGAGTTTAACAAACGCTTCTTCGAACCCGAGAGAGGCTCATCAGCGCAGCGAGCGCAGCGAGCGAAGCGGTTCTTAAAACTCGGGGCCCCGCGCGGCAACGCCGCGTGGGGGCCGGCTCTCGAGGGTTCGAATCCCTCGCTCTCCGAATTGAGCGAAGCGGTGATTTGAAATGTCGAAGAATTGCGGCGTCGTCGGGGTATCCGATCACGGCGGTTGGGCGATTTTGGTGACGGCGACGCGCGACGGCGCGCTTCTCGACCGCCGCCGGGTGGAGCTCGTCGCCGACGATCTGCCGGCGATTCCCCATCACCACGAAGCGCAGTTGCTACCGATCGACAAAGGGGTAGCGCTGGTCGAGCGGGTGCGCGCGTCGGCGGAGCGACATGCGGCGCGTGCCTTGGACGCCGTGGCAGCGGTGGTGCCGAAAATCCTCGGCGTTGCGCTGCGCACTCGGCCCGAGCTTCCGCCCACGATAGCCGAGCGAATACGAGATCATCGAGCGCGCAACGTCGCCGATTGGGTGATGTACCGCAACGCGCTTGCAGCCGCCGCCGAAGCGCGCGGTTGGCCGGTGTATTGGTACGATCCCAAAAAGGTAACGGATTCGGCTAGCGAAGCGCTCGCCGTTGACTTCGACGCCTACTTTTCAGAGATGCGGGCGGAGGTAGGGCCGCCTTGGAACGCCGACCACAAGCTCGCCTTCGCCGCTGCGATAACGGCGGCTAGGGCGCGTTAGGGAGCCTAGACTCGCACGCTTTCCAATCGAGGTTGGCAAAGAAGGCTTCGATATAGCGACCCTTCTCGGCGGGCTTGTAATCCTTGATGTAGGCGTGTTCCCAGAGATCCATCACGACGATCGGCGCGAACCCGGCGATATGGCCGTTTTCGTGGTCGCCGATCCAGTGATTCGTGACGCGCCCGTTCGTCGTGTCGCAGTAGGCGATCGCCCAGCCGACGCCGCGCATGCCGCCGACGGCTACGAAATCCTTCTTCCACTCGTCGAAGCCGCCGAACGATTCGCCGAGCGCATCGTAGAGCCGGCCGCCGGTCATATCGCCCGGCCGCCGCGTTAGGTTATCGAAGTAATACTCGTGCAGCCGCATGCCGTTGTACTCAAATCCAAGCCGCCGAACGAGCTCGGCATAGGCGGGGTCGGCGCCCGAAGCCTTGCCGGCCGCCCGAATCTCGTTCAGGCGTTCGTTCAAGAGGTTCGTATTCTTAACGTAACCTTCGTAGAGTCCAAAGTGCAGCTCGAGCGTCGCGTCGGAGATCCCGTGCAGTTCGGAGAGATCCCATTTCTTCGGCGCGTACGGCGCCGGGGGCGCATGAAGTGTCATGGAGTCGCGATACCCGCGCAGCGCGTGTGCTAAACGCAGCGGCTGCTAGGCGCCGGCAACGCGATCGAGATGCGCGAGCCAGAAATCGAAGCTGGCGCGCGCCTGCGCCTCCAGCATCGCGTCGCCGGGAACGACCTCGCGGCCGAGCCGGCGCGCCAGCGTCGTGCGTCTACCGTAATTAGCGTCCATCACGAGATCGGCGCGGGCGAGCGAATCGACGATCTCTTGCGGGATCTCCGCCTCGGGCGGAAGCGTGCTGACGACGATCTCCGGCGGGTTCGTGCTCGGCCACGGCCGCGCTTCGAAACGACGGCAGGCCCGATCCGCCTGCTCGGCGTCGCGGCCCCAGACGAAGGTATAGGCGTCGTTGTCGTGCAGTTCGGCGAGAATCGCGCGCGCCGTCGCGCCGTAGCCGAGCACGCCGACGCGTTTCAGCGAGATGGACTCGTCGAGCAGCGCCTCGATGGCGGTGCGCGCGCCGATGCCGTCGGTGTTCGTTCCGACGATCTGTCGCCCGAAGAAGATCGTGTTGACGGCCTCGGCGCGACGCGCTTCCTCAGTCAGCGTCTCGCAGGCCGCCTCGGCTTCTTCCTTGAGCGGGTACGTGACGTTGCAGCCGGTGTAGGCTTGCTCGCGCAACCGGCGGATCGCGGCGGCGCCGTCGCCGAGCGGCACGCGGATCGCGACGTAGCTGCCGTCGATCTCGGCTTCGTCTAAGTAGGCGCGATGGAGGGCGGGGCTCGCGCTGTGGTCGACTGGGTCGCCGATGACGGCGAGCTTCACGCGCGGCGTCCCCGCAACATCAACCGCTCGAAGAACCGAAAGACGCGGGTTACGGCAAAGTCTTTTAGCTCGATCGGTTCGGTGAGGATCGTGTAGAGACCGCAGAGCTTTCCGCCGAGGACGTCGGTGAAGAGCTGGTCGCCGACGACCGCGATCTCGCGCCGGCGCATGCGCAGACGCTTTTTCGCCCGCAAAAATCCGAAGGGCAGCGGCTTGAGCGCGTTCGGAAAGCAAGCGACGTCGAGTTGCGCCGCCAGCCGCTTCACGCGTTCTGAGAAGTTGTTCGAGAGCATGACGATGCGAAAACCGCGATCGTGGGCCCGCGCTACCCAGTCGAGATGCTCTCGGGTGAGCTCGCTCTCTCGAAAGCCGACCAGCGTGTTGTCGAGGTCGAGGATGAGCCCTCGAATCCCCGCCGCCTCGAGCTCTTCGTGCGATACGTCGTGGAGACGCGGGGCGAAGCGGTCGGGGCCGAGCATTGCCTCTGCGTTGTACCGGTTATCCCCGGTATCCTCGGCCCTGTCCACACGCCCTCCACTCGCCTGCCCCGCGGCCGGGCGCGTCTCCACCGATTCCCCCGAGATAGCCACAGCACGCCCACAAGGATTTCAGGCCGGACCCCAATATCTTGTGGTAAACGGCGCGATATGGCACAATAGGTATCCTATCGAAGCCGTAGAATCTCTCGGATTTCGAACGCGTGTTCGATAGGAGCGAGGAAGCCCGCATGAAGTTTGCGCGTACCTATTCTGTCCCCGGCGACCCCTATGCCGGTGTGACGTTCGAGCCGCGAGACTCGCGGATCGTCAATCCCGACGGCTCGGTCATCTTTGAGGCCAAGGATGTCATGGTGCCGGCGACCTGGAGCCAGGTCGCCGTGGACGTCCTCGCCCAGAAGTACTGCCGCAAGGCGGGAGTACCGACCGCGACCGTCCGCGTGCCGGAAGATGGCGTGCCGCAATGGCTTCAGCGCTCGATGGCCGACGTCGAGGCCCTTTCCCGCGACGACCAGTTCGGGGCGGAACGCGACTCGCGCCAGGTCTTCAACCGCATGGCCGGCTGCTGGACCTACTGGGGCTGGAAGCACGGCTACTTCGACTCCGAGAACGACGCGCAGATTTACTTCGACGAGATGTGCGCGATGTTAGCGCGCCAGATCGGTGCGCCCAACTCTCCGCAGTTCTTCAACACCGGCCTGCACTGGGCGTACGGCATTTCGGGACCCGCGCAAGGTCACTGGTACGTCGAACCCGCCGATGGCATGGCAATCCCGTCGACCGATACCTACACTCGGCCGCAAGTTTCGGCGTGCTACATCCTCGGAATTGACGACGACTTACTGAACGAAGGCGGCATTTTCGACGGCGTCGTGCGCGAAGCGCGCATCTTCAAAGGCGGCTCCGGAAGCGGCGCTAACTTCTCGAAGATTCGGGCGGCCGGCGAAAAGCTGACCGGCGGCGGAACGTCGAGCGGTTTGATGTCGTTCCTCAAAGTCTTCGATCGCGCCGCCGGTGCGATCAAGTCGGGCGGCACGACGCGGCGCGCCGCGAAGATGGTCGTGCTCAACGCCGACCATCCCGACATCGAAGCGTTCGTCAACTGGAAAGTGCGCGAAGAGCGCAAGGTCGCCGATCTCGTCATCGGCTCGCGCGTCTTCGAGCGCCACCTCAACGCGATCATCTCCGCGGCGCACGACACGCGCGTTCCCGACCACGCGCGGCTCGATCCCGCCCTCAACGCGTCGTTGCGCGGCGCAATTCGCGAAGCGCTCGCCGCCGGCATACCGTCTGGCGCCGCGCAGAACGCGCTCGACTACGCGCGCCAGGGATACACGCATTTAGAGATCGAGAAATACGACGTCGGCTGGGATTCCGAAGCATACGTCACCGTTTCCGGCCAGAACTCGAACAACTCGGTGCGCTTGAGCAACGGCTTCTTCGAAGCGCTCGATCGCGACGAGGATTGGTTGCTGACCGCGCGCACGACCGGCGACGTAGTCAAGCGCATTAAGGCGCGCGATCTGTGGGAGCAGATCGGCCTGGCTGCATGGCAGTCCGCCGATCCCGGCTTGCAGTTCGACGATACGATCCAAGAGTGGCACACCTGTTCGAACGACGATCGTATCAACGCAACGAATCCGTGCGTTACCGGCGACGCGCTCGTCGCGACCGCCGACGGACCGGCGCGAATCGCCAGTCTCGTGGGCAAAGCGGCGTTCGTCGTCGGTGCCGACGGTAGGCCCCATCTCGTCAACAATATCTTCCCGACCGGAACGAAACCCGTCTATCGTCTTCGCACGAAGGCGGGCTACGAACTCGACCTCACCGCCGACCACAAGGTCTGGACGGAGAATCGCGGCGACGTACCAGCGTCGGAACTGCAACGCGGCGATCGGATCGCTTTGAGCGGGTCGGGGTTCGGCGCGGTCGCCATCGACACGAACCTCGCGCTCGGCATCGGCACGGCTATCGGCGACGGCTGCGTAGCGAATTCAGGCGGTCTCATCATCACCATGCACGAAGACGAATACCCGGTTCTCAGCGACATCGCCGGCGCAATCAATCGGGTCAAATCGCAATTCCAGGACGATGGCCGGGCTCGCCGTGCGACGACCGCAACGATTCCCGCGCAGGGCACCGGATCGCGCATTGCTACCGGGAACCGGCGAGTCGTCGAACTTTTTTCACGCTACGCGGTCCTCGATGCCGGCAGTGCGCAGAAAAAGTTCACCGACGCCGTCTACGAGCTCGACCAGCAATCGACGTCGGCGATGCTGCGAGGCCTCTTCACGGCCGACGGCACGGTGGCGAACTATGGATCGAAATCGCAATACGTCTCGCTCGACTCTTGCTCGCCGACGCTCCTCAAGCAGGTCCAGCACCTTCTCCTCTCTTTCGGGATCAAGTCAAAACTCTACACCGACCGGCGTACGGAGCTCGTTGCGTCCTGCCCGGACGGTAACGGCGGCCGCGCCGAGTACCGCGTCGTGCAGATGCACTCGTTGCGCATCTCGCGTACCTCACGTCTTGCGTTCGAGCGCGCGATCGGCTTCCATCCGGCCTCGCATAAGGCCCGCGCTCTCGCCGGTCTCAACGCATCGGTGAGCTGCTACTCGGAGCGCCTCGTCGACGATTTTGACTCGGTCGAACCACTCGGTACCGCTGCAGTCTTCGATCTCACCGAAAACGAGACGCATCACTTCGTAGCTAACGGGTTGCTCGTGCACAACTGCTCGGAATACGTCTTTCTCGATGACACGGCGTGCAATTTAGCTAGCCTCAATCTCGTCAAGTTCCTCAACGACGACGGCAACTTCGACGCGCAGCGCTTCGCCGACGCGACGCGCATCTGGACGACGACGCTCGAGATCTCCGTCGCCATGGGACAGATGCCGTCGAAGAAGATCGCCGAGAAGAACCACGGCTATCGCACGCTGGGCCTTGGCTACGCAAACCTCGGCACGCTGTTGATGCGCATGGGCCTACCGTACGACTCCGAGGAGAGTTTCGGATGGTGCGGCGCCATCAACGCGCTTCAGACCGGGATGGCGTATCGCACATCGGCAGAGATGGCGCAACAACTCGGACCCTTCGCACGCTTCGAGGCGAATCGCGAGCCGATGCTGCGCGTCATCCGGAACCATCGCCGGGCCGCGTATGCCGTCGATGCGAGCGAGTACGAAGGACTCACCGTGAAGCCGGTAACGCATCAGCCGACGCTCTTCACGCAGAAGACCTGGGCGCTGGCGCGCAAGATGTGGGACGAAGCGCTCTCGACCGGCGAGGTTGCCGGCTATCGCAACGCCCAGGTCACGGTCACCGCTCCAACCGGCACGATCGGGCTCGTGATGGACTGCGATACGACCGGCATCGAGCCCGACTTCGCGCTCGTGAAATTCAAGAAGCTCGCCGGCGGCGGCTACTTCAAGATCGTCAATCAATCCGTCGACGCAGCGCTCCACAAACTCGGCTACTCGCAAGAGCAAATCGAGGCGATCGAGACCTACGCGAAGGGAACCGGAACCCTCGAAGAAGCGCCGCACGTCAACCGCGCGACGCTGAAAGCGAAGGGCTTCGACGACGCGGCGGTCGAGCGCGTCGAGGCCGCCTTACCGGGCGCGTTCGAACTCGCGTTCGTCTTCAACAAGTTCGTGCTCGGCGAGGAGTTCTGCAAAGAGCGGCTCGGGTTGACCGAGGAGCAGCTCAACGACTGGAACTTCTCGATTCTGCGCGATGGTCTTGGCTTCACGGCGCTGCAGATCGAAGAGGCTTCGGCACACATCTGCGGCCGGATGACGGTCGAGGGCGCGCCGGATCTCAAAGACGAGCATCTCGCGGTCTTCGATTGCGCGACGCCCTGCGGGAAGTACGGCACGCGTTACATCCGGCCGCTCGCGCACGTGGACATGATGGCCGCGGCGCAACCGTGGGTCTCGGGAGCGATTAGCAAATGCGTCGTCGGCAACACGCTGCTGACGACGGAAGACGGGCTCGTGCGAATCGGATCGCTGCATCGCGGCGAAGCCGAGGACACGTTCCGATCGGAAGCGCTCGAGGTCGCCTCGCTCAATGGGGCGCGATCGACGGATGCCTTCTACTACGGCGGAGAACGCACCGTTCGCGAAATCCGTCTCCGTTCCGGGCACCGCGTCGTCGGAACGCCGAATCACCGCGTCCTCGTCTGCAACGATCGCGGTTTGATATGGCGGCATTTATCGGAAATCGAGCCCGGCGAGTACGTCGCGGTTCAGTACGGCGACGATATGTGGTCCTCCAGTCCGGCTCGCTTTGATGACTTTCGGCCATCGCCGGCGCACGGCTCGCAAAAGCGAATCGACGTGCCCGACGCCATGACGTCGGATCTCGCCTTCTTCCTCGGCGCCTACGCCGCCGAAGGGCATACGTCGCGATGCAATTACACGGTCGTCATCACGAACGGCGTCGACGTCGTTCTGGAACGGGTTCTCGATGCGGCGCGCGCGGCATTCGGCATCGAAGGCAAAATCCTGCGGGCGCCCGGCAAGTGCCCGGTTATCACATTCGCCTCGAAGACGTTGGTCGAGTTCCTCGAGTATCTTGGCTGCGGCTCTCGAGCGAGAGAGAAACGCATTCCGGATAGCGTGCTGCGCTCGCCGCGCGAACACGTACGGGCTTTTCTCAGCGGGCTATTCCTCGATGCGTACGTCACGACCGGCGCGCTCGCCAAGTGGGCTATCTGTCTCGACTCTCCGGCCCTTCTCGACGATCTCCAAGCCGTCCTCACGAACTTCGGCGTCGTTCATAGCCGCATCGAGAAATACAACAAAGAATACGCTAAGTCGTACGGAGAGGTCTATGCGACCGGACGGCAGGCGCAGAAGCTTCTAGCCCTCATCGCGTTCCCAGAGCCCGTAAAACTTGCGCGAGCGATGATCCCCCTACACCGCGCCGGAGAAGGGCCGCGAATTCGCGGCAAGCACTCGCATCTGCTCGACGAGCGGACTCGAGCGGTTTCCTGGGAGAGCGTGCGTCGCCTCTCGGAGCAGGTCGAGTTGCCGCAATGGCTCGACGAGATCGTCAACCGCAACCTCCATTTCAGCCCTGTCGACCACGTTGCCGATGCCGGAACGCGAGAGGTTTACGATATCTCGGTTCCCGAGACGCACGCGTTCGTCGGTAACGGCATCGTCAACCACAATACGATCAATCTTCCGCAGACTGCGTCGATCGAAGACGTCAAGGAAGCGTATCGCTATTCGTGGGAGCGGATGATCAAAGCCGTCGCACTCTACCGCGACGGGTCGAAACTCTCCCAACCGCTCGCGGCGAGCTACGACTTCGGCGGCGATGCGACGGGAGAAGAGACGGCCACCGCGCCGCAGCCGTTCAACACGCCGCTGCAGATCGCCGAGAAGCTCGTCTACCGCTACATTGCCAAGCGGCGGCCGATGCCGCAGCGGCGCAGCGGCTACACGCAGAAGGCGACGATCTCGGGCCACAAGGTCTACCTGCGCACCGGCGAGTACGAAGGCGGCCAACTCGGCGAGATCTTCATCGACATGCACAAAGAGGGCGCGGCCTTCCGCTCCCTCATGAACAACTTCGCGATCGCGATCTCGCTCGGCTTGCAGCACGGCGTGCCGCTCGAGGAGTTCGTCGAAGCCTTCACCTTCACGCGCTTCGAGCCGAACGGACCGGTCGTCGGTCACGATCACATCAAGATGGCGACCTCGATCCTTGACTACATCTTCCGCGAGCTCGCGGTCAGTTATCTCGGCCGCTACGACCTCGCGCACGTGCAGCCGTCGATGCAGATGGATGCGATGGGGCCCGAGGCGCAAGAGGAGTACATCGGCGAGGAAGAGGCGGGCGTCCACGTTCGTCCGGCCGGCGTCGCCGAGCGGCTCCATCCGGTCAGCGCGCACCTGCATCCGGGAATGGACCCCGAGCCGCCTTCGTCGCACGCACCGCCCGGCAACGGCGGGAACGGCGGCGCAAACGGTAACGGCGGCAGCAACGGCGGCGCAACCGCTACGGCGGTCGCCACGCTCGCGCGAACCGAAGCGGTCAACGCGTCGAAGGCCAAGGGCTATACGGGCAACGCATGCTCCGAGTGCGGCCAGCTCACGATGGTGCGCAACGGCGCGTGCGAGAAGTGCGACTCCTGCGGAGCGACTTCAGGATGCAGTTAGAGCAGGCCGCGATAACGCTGGAGGACGACGCCGTCACGACGAGCGGCCTCGTCCAAACGCGCTCGCGAACGACCTCGTGCCGTAACGCTCGGCGCTGACGTCTACTCGACGCGCACGATCGCCATCATGCCCGCGTCCTCGTGGAAGAGCATGTGGCAGTGGAAGACGAACGTGCCGCGCGGCACGTGGCGGAAGTCGAGCAAGATCTTGGTGATGCTGGGAGCGACGAGCGGATAGTTCGGATCGCGTTTGTTCGGCAGCAACCGCCCGACCGGGACGAAGACCGTATCCTCGGTCAGCGGAATGCCGCCGGGACCGTTCTCCTGAACGAAACTCATCTGATGGATGTGAAATCCGTGCGACTCCATCGTCGCGTTGATCAGATACCACTCCTCGATCGTCCCCTTCTTTACGACGACGTCGGCATTGGCCGGCACGGTCGCGCCCGCCGGATAGACCGGCCAGAACGGGTGCTCGCGAAACTGCCGATTCGTCGTGTCGGTGATATAGAAGCCCTGGTGCACCGGGATCTTTCCACTCTTTGGAAAGGCGTACTCGGTGAACGTCAAGGCACGGCGACGGATGAGCGAGGGATTGGCTCGCGCGTACGCGACGAGCTTTGCCGCGGGCGTATCGGCGATCGTCGCCGGCACCGGCGAAAAATCGGGCGAAGGCATCGCAACGGCTGCTCCCGGCGCGTCGGCACGCGTAGAGATCGCCAGCAGATCGTGACGCATCTGGAAGAACGCGTCCTTGCCCTCGCAGAAATGCTCGGTAGACAGCACGTACTTGCCGCCGGGCGGGATCGTCAGCAGAATATCCGTGCGCGACATCGGCGTCAACATGACGCGGTCCATCGCGATGTACTGTGAGAGCGGCGCATCCATGTCGCCGGAGACCGGTATGCCGTCGATGCCGACGACGCGCATCTGCGTCACGGTGCCGCTCGCATCGCGCAACTGCATGAATTTTGGGGAATCCGAGGTCCCGTTGACGATCCGCAGCAGCTGCGTCGTTCCGGGAGCGACGTGCAGCGTTGCGGGCGCGGCAGCCCCATCCACGTCGACGAGCGCCTCGGAACCAGCGCCGTTGCAGCCGGTCGGATCGAGCGAGAGCCCGCCGCCGCGGATCGGAAAGACGCTCGGCCAGGGTGGAGGATCGAACGGATCGTACGGCACCGGCGACCCCGCGGGCAAAGCGGCCTCGTGCGCGATTCCGTCGTTGCCGAGCGCCGTCTCGTCGGGCGCGAAGATATTGTCGACGCCGAACGGGATTTGATAGCGCACGACGAGGACGTGATCGTCCTCGGGCGGGAGCTGCGGCCGATCGGGCTCGACGATCCAAGCGCCGTCGAGCCCCGACGAAACTTCGACGTCCGACGTGCCGTGCGCGTGCGGATGGTACATGTAGGTTCCCGGCGGCTGGCGCTTCGGGATCGTGATGCGGTACTCGCATGCGTGCATCGGCGTGCTCAGCGTCGAGAGAAAGATGTTCTCCTCGGACGCCGGCCCTTCGAAACCGTGAAGGTGGATGTTCGTATCTACCGGCGCCATCTGCAGCGGCCGGTCGTCGATCGTGTGATTCAAGTAGCCGACGAAGTGCAGCGTCGTCGGCGGCGGCATCGTCATCGGCGCGCAGGCCGGAATCGCCGTCGAAGCGACCGATTCGCCCGGGCTGCGGCCCTTGAGATCGTTGACGATGCGGAGCGCAAAATGCTCGCCCCGCCGAACGTGGATCGCCGGCGCGACGGTCTCGACTCTCCCGTCGAGCGTGTAGCGGTAGCAGTATCGTTGGCCGTCGTGATGTACGGCCAGGATCAACTCGTGCTCGCCGTTTGCATCGAGCGGGAGATTCCAGGCGTCAACCTCGGGCGGCTCGACGACCTCGCGCGACGGCGCGGCCCCGCCGCAGACCGCGACGTGATGGTGGACGGCGGGCGCGGCGCCGCCGGCCCCGCTCGTTCCGGCGAGCAGCACCCCGACGGCCGCCGCAGCGAGCCACAGAAGGGTCCGGCTTCTAACGCTCTGCATCCCGCCTCCTCAAGAGGGTTTTCCTTGCACGTCGGCGCGATAACGCACCATGAAGCGTCTCCTTACCGCACTGACAGTTCCGCTCTTTCTCCTCATCCCCACCGCCTCCCACGCGGCCGTCGCGCAATCCGCGGCACAGCAACTGATGGGCAAGCTCGAGTGGCGCAGCATCGGGCCGTACATTGGCGGACGCGTCGTTGCCGTCGCGGGCGTGCCGAGCCAACGCGATCTCTTCTATATGGGCGGCGTCCAGGGCGGCGTCTGGAAGAGCACCGATTACGGGCTGACCTGGACGAACATCACCGACGGGAAGATTCCCGGCATCGCCGATCCGATCGGATCGCTCGCCGTCGCCCCTTCGAATCCGAACGTCATCTACGCCGGCACCGGCGAAGCCGACATCCGCAGCGACTTCGACACCGGCGACGGGCTCTACAAGACGACCGATGCCGGAAAGACGTGGTCGTACGCGGGACTGCGCGATACGCATATGATCGCGAAGCTCGTCGTCGACCCGAGCAACCCGAAGATTCTCTACGCGGCCTCGATGGGCCACGTCTTCAAGCCGAACGCCGAACGCGGGATCTTCAAGACGACCGACGGCGGCGCGACCTGGCGCAAGGTGCTCTTCGTAGACGACAAGACGGGCGGGATCGATCTCGCGATGGACTCGCGCGATCGCAACGTTCTCTATGCGTCGATGTGGCAGGCGCAGCGGGTTCCGTGGAAGATGACGAGCGGCGGTCCCGGGAGCGGCCTGTATAAGACGCTCGACGGCGGCGCGCATTGGACGAAGATCTCGACGAACCCCGGCTTCGCAACCGGCATCCTTGGAAAGATCGGCATCTCGGTCGCGGCAAGCAACCCGCGCATCGTCTACGCGATCGTGCAAGCGCGCGACGGCGGCGTCTACCGCTCGAACGACGCGGGGGCGACGTGGAAGCGCGTCAACGGCGAGATGAAACTCCGCCAGCGCGCCTTCTACTACATGGCGATCACCGTCGATCCGACGAACCCCGAGGTGGCGTACGCTCCCCAAGTTGACGCGGTCTACAAGACGAAGGACGGCGGTAAGACGTTCACCGAGATCGACACGCCGCACGGCGACAACCACATCATCTGGGTCAACCCGCACGACGCCAAGCTGCTGCTCGAAGGAAACGACGGCGGCGCGACCGTCTCGGTCAACGGCGGCGACACGTGGAGCAGCGAGGATAACCAGCCGACGGGACAATTCTACCACGTCGCGACCGACGACCAGTTCCCGTTCCACGTCTTCGGCGCCTCGCAGGACGAAGGTGCGTTCGAAGGCCCGAGCGCCGCGATCGGCCCGGGCATCGGTCCCGGCGAGTGGCACAACGTCGCGCTCGGCGAGAGCACGTTCGTCGCACCGGAGCCCGGCTCGCCGTTCGTCACCTACGGCAGCGGGTACTACAGCTCGTTCGCGCGCTTCGACCGCATCACCGGAGATCTGAAGAACGTCAGCCCCTACCCGCGTTATATGTCCGGCTCGACGCCGGCCGAGACGAAATACCGCTTCGGATGGACGCATCCGATCTTCTTCTCGCCGAGCGATCCCCGCGAGCTGCTCGTCGCCTCGCAGGTCGTCTTCTCGTCTACGGATCACGGGCAGACGTGGAAGGTCCTCAGCCCCGATCTCACCCGCAACGATCCGGCCACCGAAGGCCCGACCGGCGGACCGGTCGATCTCGATCAGACCGGCGCCGAGACGTTTCCCGATATCTCGGCTCTCGCCGCCTCGCCGCTCGATCCCGACATTCTCTGGGCGGGCTCGGCAGACGGCCTCGTGCACGTAACGACCGACCACGGCGCACATTGGACGCTCGTCACGCCGCCGCAACTGCCGCAGTGGACGCAGATCAGTTCGATCGAGCCGTCGCATACGGAGAAAGGCACCGCATATCTAACCGCTTCGCGCTTCATGTGGGACGACTACCATCCCTACGTCTACGAGACGACCGATTACGGCGCGCACTGGACGGCGCTGACGACCGGCCTGCCCGCCGATCAGTACGTCTTCGTCGTTCGGCAGGATCCGCGCGAGCCGCGCCTGCTCTTCGCGGGCACGCGAGCGACGGTCTACGTCAGCCTCGACGGCGGATCGCTCTGGCAACCGCTCACGCGCAACCTTCCGGGCGTACAGGTCCGCGATCTCGCGATCGATCCGCGCGAAGGCGAGCTTGCCGCGGCGACGCACGGCCGCGCGTTCTGGATCATGGACGACATCGCGCTGCTCGAACAGCTCGCGCGCCAGCCCGCGCTCTCCGTTGCAAGCGCGCAGCTCTTCGCGCCCGAAACAGCCTGGCTCTCGCAGGCGTACGGCGGCGCGAACGTCGGCATCCCGAACTTCGGCGACAACCCGAAGTACGGAGCCTCGGTCTTCTTCAACCTGCCGCCCGGATATAACGGCTCGACGCCGGCGACGCTCTCTTTCCTCGACGCGAACGGCGCGACGATTCGAAGCTTCACGCTGCACTTGAAGAAAAAGCACGAGCGCGAGTTGACGCCCGAACAAGAGGAGAATCTCGACTCGACCCAAGCGAATCAGCGCGAGCTCGATAAAATCACCGCGGTCTCGCCCGGAACGAACGTCTTCCAATGGAATCTGCGCTACCCGCCGGGCTACGACGTGCCGGGCTTCCACACGGTCGGCAGCGACGACTGGCCCGACTCGGTCGAAGGGCCGACGGTCGTGCCCGGCAACTACGAAGTCGTCTTACGCTACGGCGCGACGGCGCTGCGCGCTCCGCTGAGCGTGAAACTCGATCCGCGCCTCCATCCCGCACCCGGCGATCTGGCCGCGCGCTTCGAGCTCGAGACCGAGATCTTCGATTCGATCGACCGCCTCGATCGCGCGCTCGCGACCGCGCTCGCAGCGAGCCCGAAGTTGCCGCCCGCGCAGCGCGCCCAGGTGCAATCGGTCATCGCCTCGCTGATCCAGCTCAACATCCACTCGAGCGAGGCCGACCTGATGTATCCGCTGCGGGTTCGCGAGCAGCTCGCGTTCCTGCTCAACTCGCTCGAGCCCGCCTATCAAAAGCCGACGCCCGCCGAGTACGCGACGTTCAAAGAGCTCGACGGCGAGGCGTCGGCCGGCGAAGCGAAACTGAAGGAACTGCTCGCTCAGTAACGCCGCGCGGCGCTACTCGGTATCGACGGGCTTGTTCGACGGCGGCTCGTGCAGGAAGCGCGAGCGCGAATACTTCGTGCCGAACGGCGTGAACGGGCGCGGCTTCTGCGTGAAGTCGAAGGCATCGTCGATGCTCGTCGAACGCTCGTCGCTGTAACCGTCGCGCGTCGCCCCGAGATAGGGTAGATCGAAGGCCTCTTCGATGAACTTCAGGATGCTGCCGTATTCGTACTGCGTGTGCGAGACGTATCCCGCACCCGACGGGCCCTTGCGCGCGTACGGGGAGATGATCAAGCAGGGCACGCGGATGCCCAAGCCGCGGTAATCGAGCTGTGGCGGCGGCGCGTTGTCGTACCATCCGCCCCAATCGTCCCAAAGGACGACGATCGCCGACGAGTCCCAATACGAGCTCTCGCCAACCGCGTTGACGATCGATGCGACCCACGACGGCCCGGCATCGCTCTTCGAAGCGGGATGATCTGAGTCTTCGACGCTCGGCGAGACCCAGCTGACCGAGGCGAGGTTTCCGTCCGAGGGGTCGGTGAGAATCGTCGTCTGGGGAACGATGATGTTTCTGTTCCAGTCCGGACCGTCGCGCACGTACTTGATCGCTTCGTACGGCTCCCACATTCCCGCGCCGAGAAGCATCGTCGCGTAATACTTCCACGAGACCCCGGCGTTGTCGAGGAGCTGCGCCATCGTTTTGAACTGATCGAAACACGGGAACGGCCCTTTCCACGCGTGCTCGACTCGATTCGGCGTTAAGATCGAACTGAGCGTGCCCGGCGGGGAGTCGCAGTCGTCGGGGAAGGCGCTGGGAATATCCACCTCGGCCTTCCTCGGCGTGACGTCGTCGGTGCCGGCGATCAGCGTCAGGTGCGCGGTGAAGCTCCCGCCGAACTCGGTCGGATACATCGCATCCGCGAGCACGTATTGGTTTGCCATGTCCCAGTACGGCCGTACGAGCGAACGCTTCACGTAGGCGTACGCTAAGTAGCGGCCTTTCTTGTTCTGCCCGAACTGGTAGAAGCCGTCCATCTTCCCGTTGTCCCAGCCCGTGATCGCAGAATGCCAATCGTGGACGATGTCGGGCCCATCGAACGTGATCGGCTGCAACGCCACGGTCTTTCCATTCGCCGAGCCTTTCAACGGCGCATTCGCTCCGGGATAGCCGGCGAAGAAGTTTTCGAAGCTTCGATTCTCTTGAATGACGACGATGACGTGCTTGATGTATTTGTGCACGGGGTTGCCCGCGGCCGCCCTCGCAAGCGGCAAGGCGCCGATGCCGCTTCCGGGCGCGCCGGCGCCGGCGCTGCAGCCCGCGAGCGCCAGCAAAGCAAGCGCCGTTACGAGCGGCGGCGTGAAGGCCCCGGCAACCGAGCGTCGTACGAGCGAAACCATGACGGCACGCCTGCATACCTGCATGTTTTTCGTCTTGGCCGCGGCGCTGGTCACCGCCTGCGCGCAGCGCGTCTCGACGCTGCCGGCCGCACCGCAAAGCCTCGCCGTCGCAGATCTGCGGCCGCCGAAATGCGACGGTCAGAAAGATACGAAGCAGTACGCGTCGCTGACCGTGACGCTCTCGACGTCGGGCGGAAAATTCTGCATCCCCGAATACCGCGGCTTCGGCGGTTCGGTCAAATATCCGAGCGCGAACCCGTCGGTGCAGCTCTCGTTGATCAGCAGCACGAAGAATTACGACGGCATGCCCGAGCTTGGCTCGGGCACCGCGATCTTCTACCTCCAGCTCGCGCTCTCGGGCGGAACGAGCTTCGGCTCGAACGCTCGCGCCGGCGGCGGACTTACGTCGAAGAAGATCGCTCCGGGCAAAGCGTACACTGCCTACGGCCAAGCCGTCGTCGACGGCTTTAAGGTAAACTTCGGTCCCTGTTACTCGACCGCAACGAAGGGCAAGTACGGCGGCGTGCTCGGCGGCATCGGGTCGCTGCTCAAAGATCAGGACGTTCCCGTCGCTGCAACGGGCGTCATCGAAATCTACGAAGGCCGGCAGACCAGCGAGGAGTGCTAGGCGACCGCCTCGGGCAAGATGATGCCGGCGAGATTGAGCGGATCGTAAGCGCCGAGCCGCACCGGCTCGCCTTCCGTTCCGCCGCGCCGCGCCGCGCGCAGCGCGTCGACCGCCTCGGGCAGCGCGAACTGCTCCCCGACGAAGCCCGCGACGAAGCGCCCGCCGCGAATCTCGCCGCGAGCCTCCATCCGGCGCAGCGCAACGAGCAACTCGCGCCACGGCGGCGCGAGCGCTTCGCGCGCGATAACGTCGCGAAAGACCACGCCCCATCGCGCGAGGAGACGCCGCGCGAACGCATCGCGGTCTATGCCCTCGGTCGCGGCTTGCAGTAGCGTCCACCGTCCGCTCGACGAACGAGGTCGCGCTCGCAGTCCTTTCTCGCCCAGCCGGCGCTTCGCATCGCTGAGGGAGCGGAGCGCGTCGAAGCCGTCGGCCGTCACCAATCCTGCCGCAACGAGCTGCCAGAGCGCCTCTTCCACTTCGCTGGGCAACCGCTTCGTCGCGCGCACGATCTCCGCGAAGAACGGCGCGTGCAGCGTCGAGATCGTATCGAGCACGTCGCACGCGGCGTGCGTTAGCCCGCCGCGATCGCTCTCGCGCATCACGATCAGCTCCTCGGCGTTCGCGCGCAAGAAGAGCGCGATTGGCGCGAGCCGCGTCGGGCGAACGCGGCCGCGCTCGCCGGGTCCGAGCTCGAGAGCGGGGTGCGGCGTCAAGCGCCCCCACATCACGTCGCCCGCGTAGCAGAGCCGGTCGAGATACTCGGGGCGATAGCCGGCGACGCGCGCCGGCAGGATTCGCTCTTCCCACGCGAACGCGGGAATCTCGTAACCTTCGAGCTGCCGCACCACTTGCAGCGTGCCGTCGAGCCCGTGGAGGCGCGAAGCCGGCGCGACGTGCTGCCAGCGCTGCAGGAAGGTAACGTACGCGGCGGCCGGTACCGGTTCGATCTCGCGCCGCAGCGTTCCGATCGTCAGCCGGTGTATCCGCGCGAGCACGCGCCGATTGCACCATTCCTCGGCGGCGGCGCCGGCGTTGAAGCGTCCGCGCAAGACTTGGCCCTGCGTCTCGAGGCGCAGCAGCGCCGCCTCGACGCTCGCCGCATCCACGCCAAGCCGCTCCGCGAGCGCCGGAATCGCGAACGGCCCGCTGCATTCCAGCCAGCCGCGTACGATCTCCGTCACCGCCTCATCGCGATCCGCAGAGGTTCCGTACGCCGCGCGCGCGATCTCCGAGCGTTCCGCACACGTCCACTTCCCTTCCACCACGTACGCGCGGCGGTCGGCGACGAGCTCGTCGAACCACGCGCTCCAAGCCGGTACCGGCGGAACGACGACGAGCGAGGTCAGTGCGTCGTGGAGCTCGTCGGCATCCCGCACGACGGGCCACGACTCGGCTGCGACCTGCTCGATCGCGGATTGGTCGAGAATGCCCGCGCCGTCAACGTCGTCGCGCAGCGAACGCCGCAGCTGCACGGCGCGCGTCCGGCGTTCCTCGAGGGGCGCGTCGTCGAGAAAAGCGTACGGATTCGCGTTGAGGATCTCGTGGCAGAACGGCGACGGCTCCGGCGTGTCGATCGCGACCGTGCGGATGCCGCCGTTTTCGACCGCGCGGAGCACGCCGAGCAATCCATCGAGGTCCATCGCCTCGTGCAGACAGTCGCCGATCGTCTCGCGCACGAGCACGTGATCGGGGATGCGAATCGGACCGGTGAGGTTCTCCGGGCACGCGGCCTGATCGGGGAAGACGGCGGCGAGCAGGTCGTCGGCCCGCATGCGCAGGAGCTGCGGCGGCGTCTTGCGGCCGTTGCTGAAGCGGAGGATCGCAAGCGCCCTCGCCGCGTTCCAGCGCCAGCGCGCCGCGAACATCGGGGCGGGCAGCAGCGCCTGCGTCAGCGTCTGTTCGACGCTCGCCGATTTCACGAACTCGAAGACGACCTCGAGCGGAAAGGCGTGCTGATCGCTGAGCGAGAGCACGAAGCCGTTGTCGGTTGCCGCCGCCTGCAGCTCGAGATTGAACGACCGGCAGAACTTTTTGCGCAGCGCAAGCCCCCACGCGCGGTTGACGCGCGCGCCGAACGGCGTGTGCAGGATCAACTGCATCCCGCCGCCCTCGTCGAAGAATCGCTCCGCGACGATCGTCCTCTCCGTCGGAACGACGCCGAGCACCGCCTTGCCGGCGCGCACGTACGCGACCGCCTGCTCGGCGCCCGCGGCATCGAGCGCGCACTCGCGCTGCAGCCACTGGGACGCCGAGGCGTCGTCGCGCTCGTCAATGGCGGCGCGCACGCCGCAGACCTCGCGCGACAGCTCGATCGTTCGACCTAATCCCTCGCCGTTCCAGAACGGGATCGAGGGCGGCGCGCCGTGCGCGTCCTCGACGCGGACGACGCCCGCCGAGACGCGTCGCACCTTCCACGAGTTCGTGCCGAGCAGAAAGATGTCGCCCGCCATGCTCTCGATCGCGAAATCCTCGTCGAGCGTACCGACGATCTGCCCCTCGGGCTCGACGACGACGTTGTAGTTTGCGGTATCGGGGATCGCGCCGCCGCAGGTGATCGCGGCCAGACGCGCGCCGCGGCGGGCGCGCAGGCGCCCGTTGACGCGATCGTAGTGGAGGAACGTTCCGCTGCGACCGCGCGAGGTCGCGACGCCGTCGGCGAGCATCGAGAGCACGTCCTCGAAATCGCCCCGCTCGAGGTCGCGATACGAAAAGGTGGAGCGAACCGTCTCGAAGAGGGCGTCGGCCTCCCACTCCCGCTGCGCGCACGCGGCGACGATCTGCTGTGCCAGAATGTCGAGCGGCGCCCGCGGTATCCGCAGCGCGTCGAGCGCGCCGCCGCGGATCGCGCGAACGAGCGCGGCGCACTCGAGCAGTTCGTCGCGCGTCGTGACGTAGAGAATCCCTTTCGGCTTCGCGCCGACCCAGTGCCCCGAGCGCCCGATACGTTGCAGCGCGACGGCGATCGCGCGAGGCGACCCAAGCTGCACGACGAGATCCACGTGGCCGATGTCTATCCCGAGTTCGAGCGATGCCGTCGCCGCAACGGCGCGCAGCTCGCCGCTGCGCAGGCGGCGTTCGACGTCGAACCGCGTCTCGCGCGAGAGGCTGCCGTGATGCGGCATTACGAACCCCTCGCCCAGACGTTCGTTGAGCGCGAACGCTACGCGCTCGCTCATCCGCCGCGTCGCGACGAAGACGAGCGTCGTGCGATGGTTGCGGATCTGCTCGGCGACGCGGTCGTAGATCTCGCTCCACATCTCGCCGCTCGCGACCGGGCCGAGCTCGTCGGAGGGAACTTCGACCCTAATCTCCATCTCGCGGCGGTGGCCGACGTCAACGATCGTCGCCCGCTCGCTGAGGAATTCCCCAACCTGCTCGATCGGACGGACCGTTGCCGAGAGGCCGATTCGCTGCGGTTTGCGGCCGCTCTCGCGAACGACGAGGTCGTCGAGCCGCGCGAGCGTGAGCGCGAGATGCGAGCCGCGCTTATCCCCCGCCATCGCGTGGATCTCGTCCACGACGACGGTCTCGACTGCGGCAAAGAGCGGCTGCGCCCGCTCCGAGGTCAGCAAGATGTAGAGCGATTCGGGCGTCGTCACCAAGACGTGCGGAGGATAGCGAAGCATCTGTCTGCGCTGCGAGGGCGTCGTGTCGCCGGTACGCACCGCCGTGCGGATCGGCGCGAGCCTCTCTCCGCGCGCTTGGGCGAGGGCGACGAGCTGCCCGAGCGGCTTCTCCAAGTTCTCGCGCACGTCGTTGGTCAGCGCCTTGAGCGGCGAGACGTAGACGACCAGGGTCTGCTCGGGGAGCATTCCCTCCGCGGCGCGCTGCACGAGACCGTCGAGCGCGAGCGTGAAGGCCGCGAGCGTCTTTCCCGATCCCGTCGGCGCTGAGATCAAGACGTCGTCGCCCGCTCGGATTGCCGGCCAGCCGCGAACCTGCGGTTCGGTCAGCGAGCCGAAGGCCGCGCCGAACCATTCCCGGACGAGCGGATGGAAATGCTCGAGCATCGCCCTCATATTCCACCCTAACCGCAACCCACCCGGGGAGCGTGGCAGCGCGACCCGAAGCCCGCTCCGATGCAGGGCCTCTTGCTCGCTGCGCTCGTCCTCGCGCCCCTCAGGGTCGAAGATATGGCGCGGATCGTCGACCTCGAGGAGCCGGCGATCTCTGCCGATGCGACGCGCGTCGCGCTGATCGCGATCGCGCAGGACGCCGCACGCGCCGCCTATGTCAACCGCCTGATCGTCGTCGACGCAAGGAGCGGACGCAGCCGCATCGTCGTTGACGGCCGGGACGTCGCGGTCCCGCGCTGGTCGCCGCGTGGCGCCGACCTCGCCTACATCGCCCGGCCACCGGGCGGCGAGGTCGCGCAGCTCTTCGTGCGCTCGGCCGGCGGCCATACCGCGCAGCTCACGCACGCGAGCGGCGACGTGATCGACGCGGTTTGGAGTCCCGACGGCCGCGAAATCGCGTACGTCGCCGCGGAGACGGCGCCGGCGTCGACGTTCTTTTACGCCGGCGACAACGACTACACGGCGACCGCGCTGACGCCGCCCGATCATCTCTGGGTCGTGCCGGCGACGGGCGGGCGCGCCCGGCGGCTCACGAGCGGCTCGTGGACGATCGCGCCAACCGATCCGGGCGGCATCTTCTCGCCGCAGATCTCGTGGACGCACGACGGCCGCGCAATCGCGTTCACGCGCGTCGAGAACACCTTCAGCGGCGACGACGAGCGGTCGACGCTCTGGGAGATCGACGTCGCGAGCGGGGCGACGCGCAAACTGACGGCTCACCCGGAGTTCGAGCTGACGCCGTCGTTCTCGCCCGACGGGTCGCGCTTGACGTATCAATATCCGCTCGGCGGCGATTACAACGCCGAGATGACGCTACGCGTCGTGTCCGCCGGCTCAGACCGTGCGTTTGCCCCCGATTTCGATCGCAACGTCGCCGGGACGGTCTGGTATCCCGACGGACGGCTCTTGGTCTGCGCGAGCGACGAGACGCAGAACGTCGTCTGGACCGCGGACGCCGGCGGCGCGATGACGCGTTTGCCGCTTGGCGATCTCCACGCCGTCTGCGATCCCTACTCGAGCAGCACGTTCGATTCCGGGATCGCGGCGTCGATCGCGCGCGACGGCGCGATCGCGTTCCTCGCGTCGAACGCGAGCAGCGGCCGCGAGCTTTACTATCTCGCTCCCGGCGCTGCCGCCCCGCGGCGGCTGACCCATTTCAGCGACTTTCTCTCGCGCGTCGCGCTCGGCAAGATGGCGCAACTCGACTGGACCGGACCCGACGGCTTCCACGAGGACGGGGTCGTGACGTGGCCGCCCTTCTTCGATGCAAACGGGTCGAAGAAATACCCCGTCGTGGTGATGATTCACGGCGGCCCGGGGCTCTCGAGCACGCGTGACTTCGCGTACGAATACTGGCCGCAGGCGCAGATCGTCGCCTCGCACGGCTACGTCGTGCTGCAGCCAAACTATCGCGGAAGCGACAACCTCGGCAACGCGTACATGACTGCAATCGTCCGCGACACCGTTGCCGGGCCGGCCGCCGACATCCTCGCGGGCTTGTCGGCGCTCGAGCGCCTCCCCGGCGTCGACGCGACCCGCGTCGCCGTCGAGGGCTGGTCGTACGGCGGCGAACTGACGTCGTGGCTGATCGGACACGATCACCGCTGGCGTGCCGCGATATCGGGCGCCGCGGTGAACAGCGAGTTCGAAGAGTACAACCTCTCGACGTCCAACGTGCAGGACCGGTTCCCGCTCGGAACGTCCCCCTACACCGGCGACGGCTGGCGCGTCTACCAAGAGAACTCGCCGATCACGTACTACGCGCAGATTACGACCCCGACGCTGATCTGGGGGACGACGGGAGACCCGGTCGTTCCGATCACGCAATCCTACGCGCTCTACCACGCGCTGACCGACAACGGCATCCCGGTGGTCTTCGCCGTTTTCCCAGCCTCGACGCACGGACCGGCCGACCCGCGGCAGACCGCCGCGCTGACCCGGCTCTGGCTCGACTGGCTCGACCAGCACCTGCGGTAAGCAGCCTCATCCGCCGGCCGCCTTGGAGCGTTATAGGTAACATGAGACCGACACTCTGCGCCCTGCTCCTGCTCGCCCTCGCCGTCGCGCCCGCAGCCTCGGCACGCGCCGCCACCCCCGTGACGACCGAGCGAGTCGTGCTTGCAGGCGGCTGCTTCTGGGGAATGCAGCTCGTCTTCGAAAACGTGCGCGGCGTGCAATCCGCGGTCGCCGGATACGCCGGCGGCAACGCCGGTACCGCGCAGTACGAGACGGTCAGCACCGGTGCGACCGGGCACGCGGAGTCGGTCGAAGTCGTTTACGATCCCGCGAAGATCTCGTTCAAGCAGCTGCTCGACGTCTATTTCCTCGTCGCGCACGATCCGACCGAACTCAATCGCCAAGGTCCCGATGAGGGAACGCAATACCGCTCTGAGATCTTCTACACGACCGCGTCGCAGCGCAGCGAGGCGCTCGGCTACATCGTTAATCTCGATCGCAAGAAGGTCTATCCGTCGAAGGTCGTCACGATCGTCGCACCGCTACGCGGATTCTATAAGGCGGAGGCGTACCATCAGGATTACGCGGTGCATAACCCGCAGAGCCCGTACATTGCCGTCAACGATCTGCCGAAGCTGCAGCGGCTGCGCGAGAAGTATCCGGAGCTAGTCAAACCCAACGCCCCGACGTTTCAGTAGCGCCCCTCGCCACACGCGCCGCTTCGCGGCGCCTCAGGATGACTTAGAGCGGCGCGTTGGCCGCGTTCGCCGCATAGGAGCGGGGGTCGAAGTACCAGTCCGGCAGCGACTGTGGGAACGTGATGTCGTTGAAATTGTAATCCACCGTCGCATCGCGCCCCAGATAATCGGCGTCGGCTTGATAGGTGGGCTCTCCGTGGATCTGCGTCACGACGGGGATGCCGTTCATCATCGTCAGCGTTACCGTGAAGAGCATCGGATAGACGTGGTTGCCGTCGCCTTCCTCGTAGAGTTTGTCGGTCGCGACGACCTTCTGTAGCTCGAGCGTCTTCGCGTCGACGTAGAGTTCCCGCAAACGGTTGCGATCCGGATCGCGGCGGGCCTGCAGGCTCACGTGAATCTGGCTGCCTTCATTGGCAACGCGGGTCACGCGATAGTCGAACTCGCCGAGCACGGTGACGCTCGCGATCACCGGTGGGAGCGATCCGGTCGGTTCGGGCGTCGGAACGAACTCGCGCGGGCTCGTGTGCGGGTGCGCCGGCGCCGGCTCGAAGAGGTCGGCCGTCGGCGGACCCGGATCCCACGGTTCGTTGAACGATGGCCGGAGAAACTCGAGCGTTCCGCGCGACGATCCGTGATAGACGCGCCGCCCGAGGGCCGCGCGGTCGTAGGTGCGGCACCAGATGTGATACGTGTAACTGTCGAGCAGGTCGGGGTATCCGTCGTCGAGGGTCTGCTTCCGAACGAGCGTATAGGTGACGTACGGCGGCGGCGGACGATGCGACCGGAACTGGCGGCGGATCTGGTAGAGCAGCCGTTCCGGTGAGGGCAGCGGCACCGGCGTCGCCGATGTCGCCGGCGAGACCGCCGCGTGCGGAGTCGCGGTAGCAAACCAGACGATGCCTAGGAAGAGCGCGGCGCCGAGCGCCGCGCGCGGAAGGCTCGTCAGCGCGGCGCCATCCTGATCGCGCCGTCGAGGCGTATCACCTCGCCGTTGATCATCTGGTTCTCGACGATGTGCCGCGCGAGCGCAGCGTACTCCGCCGGCTTGCCCAGGCGCGATGGGAACGGGACCTGCTTGCCGAGCGACTCGCGCGCGGCCTCGGGCAGTCCCGCGAGCATCGGGGTATCGAAGATGCCGGGGGCGATGCTCGCCACGCGAATCTGATGCTGCGCGAATTCGCGCGCCACCGGTAGCGTCATGCCGACGACGCCGCCCTTCGAGGCGGAGTACGCGGCTTGGCCGATCTGCCCGTCGTAGGCGGCGACGGAGGCAGTGCAGACGATGACGCCGCGGTCTTCGCCGGGCGGCACCGCGCGCTCGATCATCTTCGCCGCGGAGAGCCGGATGACGTTGAACGTGCCGATCAGGTTCACCGCGATGACCTTCGCAAAATGGTCGAGCGGCTGCGGCCCTTCGCGACCGATGACGCGTTCGGCGGTCGCGATCCCGGCGCAGTTGATCGCGCCGTGCAGGCTGCCGAACTTCTCAACCGCCAGCTTTACCGCGTCGCCGACCTGTCCGGCATCGGTCACGTCGGTGCGCGCGAAAGCGACCGCCGTTCCGAGCTCTTTGGCCAGATCCGCGCCGCGTTCGTTGACGTCGCAGATCATGACGTTGGCGCCGGCGCGCGAAAACTCGGTGGCGCACGCGGCTCCCAGGCCGGACGCGCCGCCGCTAATCAAAAACGTGCTCCCTTGTAGTTGCATCTCGCGTCCTACACTCTCGCGAGGGCGATATCCTGGATTGACGAATCAACACTCCGGTGCCTAGGAGGCTTCTACTCGTCGCGCTCGTCGCGTTCGCCATAGGCGCCGCTTGGTGGCTGCTGCGCCCGCTGCCGCACCTTCGGGTTGCGACGGTGCAGAGGCCGCCCACGCCGCACCCGGCCGCGACGATCGCGCGGTCGCTCGCCACGCCGGCGCCCTCGCCGGCGCAGACGCCGACCTCGCACGCAACGGTCCCGCCGACCGCTCTCCCGACCGGTTCGCCGAATCCGCACGCTCCGAGGCTGGCGCTTATCGTGGACGACTGCGGCCAATGGATCGATACCGAACGGGGCTTCATCGCACTCGACATTCCAATCACGCTATCGGTCCTGCCCGACGTTCCCTATACCGGCGAGATCGCGCGCGAGGCCGGCGATGCCGGAAAGGGCGTCATGCTCCACCTTCCGATGGAGACGCTCTCCGGCCTCAACCCCGGACCTGGAAAAGTAACGACCGAGATGACCGACGCGCAGATCGTCTCGCAGGTGGAGGCCGATCTCGCGCAAGTTCCGTTCGCGCGCGGGGTTAACAACCATGAGGGCAGCAAAGCCTCTGCCGATCCGCGCGTCATGAAGGCCGTCCTCGGCGTCCTCGCCCAGCGCGGCGACCTCTTCTTCGTGGACTCGCGCACGAGCAGCGCATCGGTCGGCGAGGAGACGGCGCGTTCCCTCGGCGTCCCCACCGCGTCGCGCGACGTCTTTATCGACAACCGCGCGGAGGTTGCCTACACGGAAGCGCAACTGCTCGACGCGGCGGCGATCGCGAAGCGAACCGGCAGCGCGATCGCGATCGGCCATCCGCGGCCGACGACCCTCGAGGCCGTGCGCGCGCTCGTCCCGCGTCTCGAAGCGGAGGGCATCGACTTCGTGCTCGCGCAAGATATCGCAACCAACGCACGCTGAGCGGAGGTACCACGTGGCAGAAAGGCGGGAACCGTGAACGTTGCATTCTACGGAGCGGGCATGCTCGGCTCGGCGATGGTCCGCGCGATGCTCGCGCGCGGTCTCGAGGTCCGCGTCTGGAACCGCTCGCCGCAGCGCGCGCAGGAGCTCGAAGCATACGGCGCGCGTTTCCTTGCCGACGCGGCCGAGGCCGCGCGCGGTGCGGAGCGGATCCATCTCTGCCTCAACGACGACGCGAGCGTCGATTCGGTGATCGATGCGGCACTCGCCGGCATAGACGCCGCGAGCCCGATCGTGGATCACACGACGGTCTTGCCGCAACGCGTGGCCGAGCGCGCCGCGCGCCTGACCGAAGCCGGCTACTCATTTCTCCACGCCCCGGTCTTCATGGGTCCGCCGATGGCGCTCGAGTCCACCGGCGTCATGATGACCTCCGGCGACCGCGCGCTCTTCGAGCGCGTGCGCCCCGGGCTCGAGCAGATGTGCAGCGACCTGCGCTATCTCGGCGAGCGCCCCGACGCCGCCGCGATCTATAAGCTCATGGGCAACGCGATGATCCTCGCCGTCGTCGGCGGCATCAACGACATGCTGCGGATCGGCGAGATGCAAGGCCTCTCGCGCGAGCAGGCGTACGAGCTCTTCGAATTCTACGATCCAAGCGGACAGGTGCGAGGCCGCGGAAAACGGATGGTTGCGGCCGACTACGAACCCGCCTGGCGCCTCACGATGGCGCACAAGGACGCCGTGCAGATGCAAGGCGCCGCGCACCACGAACGCCTTCCGGTGATCGACGCGATGGAGGCGCTGATGCGCAACGTTGCCGACCGAGGACTGGGAGATCTCGATCTCGCTGCGGTCGCCGCGCGTTAAGGCGGAGTCGTGCTGCTTCCCGGCGGCCGAGCCGGCGCGAGCGGCAGCGGCGTCCTTCGCGGCATCGGCGAGCCGGTCCAGATCGGGCGTGGCGTCGGCGATTCCATCGGCGTGAATACGGCGTTCGGCGCGACCGAAGGCGCGGCCGGATCGAACGGCGTCGGCGACGCGATCGCGCCGCGCGTCGAGGTCGAGACGGTCAGGCGTCGCGCGCCGGCATCGTAGCGCACCGACGCTCCGAGCGCGCGCAGAGGCGGCCCCGCGGCAACGTATGCGGCGTCGAGCTGGCCCGCGAGCGAGGGCGGCAACGCGACGCGCACGCGCCGCTCTCCGCGCTCGAGCACGAGCGTCGCTCCGTCGAGCCAGAAACGGTCGGCGACGCGCGTCAGGAGCGGGCTCGCCGTCGCGTAGACGCGTCCGTTCGCGACGTACGCGCGCACGTAGGCGGCGAGTGGGCGCCCGTCGAGCAGGACGGTAACTGGAGCTCCCGGTGGGAATAGCGGCACGTTCCCACGATATACCGCCTGGAATGCAGCGACTCATTTCCGCGTTTCGCGAAGCCCTCGTCCGCTTCGCCCGCGACGGCTGTGCCTTCCACGCTCAATCGGTTGCCTTCAACGCGATCTTCGCGCTCTTCCCGTTGGCCGTGCTCGCGATTAGCGCGATTACGTACCTTCTCCCGGTCGCACCCTATCGCGCGGTCGCCTTTTTGAACACGCTCTCGCCGACGCTGCACGACTATCTCGTCACCAACCTCGCGACCTACATCTACGGGCGCGGCATCTCGAGCCTCATCGCGCTCCTATTTCTGCTGTGGTCGGGAAAGAATCTCTTTCTCGGACTTGCGTACGCGCTCGACCGCGCGCTCAACGTGCCGAAGGGACGGCCGCTCGTCCACAATCTGCTGCTCTCGTTCGTCATGCTGCCGGTCACCGGAATCGTGCTTCTCATCGCGCTCGCGCTGCCGATCGTGCTCGCGATCACGTTTCACGTCGCCGGGATCCACGATCCGCGGCGCGTGACGCACATCCTCGCCTATCTCCTCTCGATCGCCCTCGTCTTCATCGTCGCGGTCGTCCTCTACCGGTGGCTCCCGAATCGCGCCGTAACCTGGGCCTTCGCGCTGCGCGGTGCGGCCGTCGTCGCGATCGCGTGGCCGATCGTCCAGTACGCGTTCGCCGAATATCTCACGCATGTGGACTTCACGCACATCTACGGCGCGCTGACGGCGCCGCTCGTCTTGCTGCTCTGGTTCTACTGCATCGGATCGATCTTTCTCTTCGGCGCCGAGTACAGCATCGCGTGGCCGACCGGACATCCGGCACCGCTCCCCGAAGAGTCGGCCGTCGATGATTGACGTGACCTCGCTGCGCCGCCTTTGCGGGCTGGCCCTCATCTGTGCCTCGCTCTTCTTCGCCACCGCCGTGGCCCCGGCGCCGACCCCCACGCCGCCGCCGGCGCCGACGCCGGCGCCGCCCGCGCTCTCGCAGCAGCCGGTCGTGATGATCTACCCGTTCGACGTGCAGACCGGCGCCGACGCGCGGATCGGTCAGGCGATCGCGCAGATCCTCGGGCAGGAGATGAGCGCTGCGGGCGGCATCACGGTGCCGCCGGTTCCGCAGGGTGTCAAACGCGCCGACTTTCTCGAGAACGCGCGCGCCGCGCACGCAGATTTCTACATCAGCGGCTACGTGACGCCCGTGGGCGACAGCGCCGCCGTCGTCGAGCAGGTCGTCAGCGTAGACAGCGGCGTCATCCTCTTCTCGCAGACGGCGCAGGTCACGAGCGTGGCCGACGTCGCGTCGCAGTCGTTGCTCGCGCGCTCGGAGATTCTGACCTTCCTCGGACGCGGAACGCAGAACGTCGGCGCGCAAGCCTCGAACTCACCGGCGCCCTCGTCGACCAACGGCGCCCAGGTGCCGATCCAGGGCATCGGCAGCATCGTCAACTCCGTCTTCAAACACAAGGGCGGCAAGACGCCGACGCCCGCGCCGGTCGTCAAACCCTCGCGCGGCGTCATCGTCGCTCCCGTTACCGCCTCGGGCTCCGTCGTTCCGGCCGATCTCTCCAATGCGGGCCACGAACTCTACTTCGCGCTCAACGGCTATTACAACGCACAGCTTACGGCGGTAACGACGCCGGTCGCCACGTCGGCCGAGACGATCTGCGGCGAAAACCGGAACAACTCGATCGCGACCGGGACGCTCGCGGAGAACGGTCGCGGAAAGACCGCGTTCACGTTCACCCTGACGCTGTATACGTGCTTCGGCGCCGTGCTCGGTCGCCAATCCGGCACGGGCCCGTCGATCAAGAGCGCCGTCGACGCCGCGGCCGCCGCGTACGCGAAGGCCCACCCCGACAACGATTAGCGCCGCGCGCTAGAGCAATCCCGCGGGCGGATCGATGACGATCCGCCGGCGATCGAGGGCGATCTCGCGCACGATCGCGGCGACCATCGGCACCATGCGCCCGGCGACGACGAGCATGTCGCTCGCCGGATAATGCTCGACGCGCTCCACGCGGCCGTAGTTCGTGCCGTCCACGCCGAGAACGTCGCATCCGGCGAGGTCTTCGTCGAGATACTCGCCCTCGCGCAGTTCGATCCGCTCGCGCGGCGCGTAGAAGGCCGCGCCGACGTATGCCTGCGCCGCCTCGGCGCTCCCGACGCCCTCGATCCGCACGAGAAGGCGTCCTTTGTGCGGGCGCGCTTCCGCAATCTCTACCTCGCCCGAGCCGGCGTCGCGCGCGCAGCGAAATCGGGCCCCCTTGAAAAAGAGCGTGCGACCCGCACTGCTCGGATCGCACTTCAACTCTCCGCGAACGCCGAATATCCCGGCGATTCGTCCGACGATTACGTCGTCGTCACTCGGCGTCACCCCGGGCTTGTCGAGGGGCCGTCGTCGGGCCCTTCGGCCGCCTCTTCGCTATCGAGGATGTCGACCGAGACGCGTCCCTCGGCGGTGGCGCGCACGACGGTACGCAGCGCTTGCGCGACGCGCCCGCTGCGGCCGATCACCTTCCCGAGATCCTCGGGATCGACGACCAGCTCGATCACCGGTTGCGCCTGCTCGTCTATGAAGAGCTCGACGGTGACGGAGTCGGGCTTTGCGACCAGTTTGCGCGCGAGAAAGCCGAGCAACTCGGTCGCGCGTCGATGCCCGGCCCACGGATCGCCTGCCGAGGTCCGCGGGCGCGACTCGCGGCGCGGCGGCCGGGCCGATCTGGGAGCCGGCTCTTTGCGCGGGGCGTACTCTTTTCGCGGCGCCGGCTCTTTACGCGCGATGGGCTCGCCACGCGCTATGGGTTCGTCGACGACCGTCTCGCTGAAGAGACCGAACTCGTCGTCGAACGCGCTCACGACGCCTCACCCTGCGCGCTGCGCGGCTTGCGCTTCGTGGTCGGAATCGGGCCGCGCTCCATGATTCCCTTCTCGGCGAAGAGGCGCCGCACCGTGTCGGACGGTTGCGCACCCTTTGCCAGCCACTCGCGCGCCTTCGTCTCGTCTACCACGACGGTTCGCGGCTCCGTACGCGGATTATAGTGTCCTAGGATCTCGATGAATCGCCCGTCGCGCGGCGCGCGGGCGTCGGATACGACGAAGCGATACGTCGGTTGTTTCTTCGCGCCGATCCGGCGCAGTCGGATTCGTACCATTCTCCCGTTCTTATCTACCGAGCCGCTTGCTGCGGCTCAGATGCTTTGTCATTTGGCGTGCCTGATCGAACTGCTTGACGAGCCGGTTCACGTCGGAGACTTGCGTCCCCGATCCGCGAGCGATTCGCTTGCGACGCGATCCGTTCAGGACGTCCGGATTGCGCCGCTCTCCCCGCGTCATCGAGCAGATGATCGCTTCGACCTTCGTGAACTCGCGCTCGGGAATCTCGAAGTTCTTCGGTAGCGCCTTCGAGAGCCCGGGGATCATCTTCAGGACGTCGTTGAACGATCCAAGCTTGCGCACCTGGCGCATCTGCTCGAGGAAATCGTCCAAGGTGAAGGATTGCTTGAGGATCTTCTCCTCTAACCTTTTTGCCTGCTCTTCCGAGTAGATGCTCTGCGTCTTCTCGATGAGGGTCAGCGCATCTCCCATTCCGAGAATGCGCGATGCCAGCCGCTCGGGATAGAACGGCTCGAGCGCCGAGAGCCGCTCGCCGACGCCGACGAATTTGATCGGCGCTCCGGTGACGCTGTGGATCGAGAGCGCCGCGCCGCCGCGCGAGTCGCCGTCGAGCTTCGTGAGGACGACGCCCGTGATCGCGAGCCGGTCGTGAAAGCCCTTCGCGACGTTCGTCGCCTCTTGCCCCGTCATTGCGTCCGCGACGAGCAGAATCTCGCAGGGCTGCGCGATCGTCTTGATCGTCGCGAGTTCCTCCATCAGCAGCTCGTCAATCTGCAGCCGGCCGGCGGTGTCGAGGATCACCGTCGAGATGCCGAGCCGTTTCGCCTCGGCGATGCCGTCGCGCACGATTTGCACCGGGTCGCCGCTATCGTCTGCGAAGACCGGCAGCCCGATCTGCTTGCCGAGCGTCTTCAGTTGGTCGATCGCCGCGGGGCGATAGACGTCGGCGGCGATCAGCATCGAACGCCGCCCCTGTTCTTTTAATCGAAGCGCGAGCTTCGCCGCCTGCGTCGTCTTGCCGGAGCCCTGCAGGCCGACGAGCATGAGAATCGACGGCGGCGCGTCGGAGAAGTGCAGCCGCGCCTCTCCCGCGCCGGTCGGCGGACCGAGCAACTGCACCAATTCGTCGTAGACGATCTTGAGGATCGTCTGCGCAGGGGTCAGGGATTCGAGAACGTTCGCGCCGACGGCGCGCTCCTTGACGCGCGCCGTGAACTCCTTGGCCGCGCCGAGCGAGACGTCGGCTTCGAGCAACGCGACGCGAATCTCGCGCATCGCGTCGTTAACGTCGCCTTCGCTAATCCGCCCTCGTCCGCTCAGGCGGTCGAAGATCGATTCGAGGCTACGTTGGAGTTGATCGAACAACGGCTACGAGGGCGCCGACGAGCCGGCCGTCGCCTCGTCGATGCGCTTGACCGCATCGCCGACCGTCTTGATCTTCTCCGCTTCCTCGTCGGGGATGTCGATGTTGAACTCCGTCTCGAACGCCATCACCAGCTCGACCTGATCGAGTGAATCGGCGCCAAGGTCGTCGGTAATCGAGGCTTCGGGCGTCACTTCCGACTCGTCGACCCCGAGTTGCTCGACGATGATCTTCTTTACTTTATCGAAGGTCGTGGACATCTCGTTTCCTTTCACTCACATCAGGATGCCGCCGTCGACCACGAGGGTTTGCCCGGTGATGTATCCGGCAGCGTCGGAGCAGAGGAAGGCCACCGCTCCACTGACGTCTTCCGGCTTCCCGGCCCGGCCGAGAGCGGCTTGCTTAATCAAAAACTCCCTTGCGGCGTCCGGCATCTTCTGCGTCATGGCGGTCTCGATAAGACCCGGCGCGACGGCGTTGACTCTTATATTCCTCGAACCCAACTCCTTTGCCAGCGATTTGCAGAGCCCGATCAGCCCGGCCTTCGAGGCCGCGTACGCCGCCTGGCCGGCGTTCCCCGTCAATCCGACGATGCTCGACATCAGCACGATCGACCCCGAGCGCTGCTTCATCATCGGCTTGGCGACGGCGCCGCAGAGATGGAACGCCGACTTCAAGTTCACGTCGAGCAGATGATCGACGGTCTCCGGCTTGAGGCGCAGCAGGAGCGCGTCGACGGACTGCCCCGCGTTCGCGATCGCAAAATCGAGCCGTCCGAATCGCGCGAGTACTTCGTCGACCACGCGCTCGACCGCGGCGCGATCCGCTACATCGCCGGCATAGACTTCGGCAACCGCGCCCGGACGCGAATTCGCGCAGAGTCCCGCGGTCTCGGTAAGCGCGGCGACGTCGCGCCCCATCAGCGCGACGTCCGCGCCGTCGCGCGCGAACTCGATTGCGATCGCCCGTCCGATGCCGCGGCTCGCGCCGGTGATCAGCGCGACCTGCGATCCGAATCTCATACGTTTGCCTCCGCCGGCGCGTCGAGCAGCGCCTGCAGTCTCTCGACGCCGCCAAAATCGCTGACGACGATCGTCGCCGGCGCACCGGCCATCCGCTTCATCAGCGCGCCGAGCACGTTGCTCGCACCGAACTCCACGACGAGGCCGGGCGTGTATTCGAGAATGCGCTGCGCCGTGTCGTGCCAGCGCACCTCGTCGACGACCGAACGAATGAGGTTTCGTTTGATCGTCGCGACGTCGCGGTAGGGCCGGCCATCGACGTTTGAGATCACGTCAATATTCGGCATCCCAAAATCGCTTGCTTCGACGACGGCGCGCAGCGGTTCGAGAGCGGGCTCCATGAGCTCGCTATGCCAGGCGCCCGAGACGTTGAGCGCGACGACGCGCTTTGCGCCGGCGTCGAGCATCGCCGCGGCCGCCGCCTGCACTGCATCGTAATCGCCGCTGATGACGATCTGCGTCGGCGAATTGAAGTTTGCCAGGCCGACGCGCCCGCCGAGATTCGCGCGCTCGCGCTCGAGCACACCGCGCACCTGCTCGGCCTCCAGGCCTAACACTGCCGACATGCCGCCGCGCGCGATCCGCGCCGCCGCTTGCATCGCTCGCCCGCGCTCGGCAACGATGCGCAGCGCCTGTTCGAACTCGAGCGATCGCGCGATGACGAGGCTGCAGAGCTCTGCAAACGAATGGCCGGCCGTGACGACCGGTTCGAGCCGATCGCCGACGGCGGCGTAGAGCGCCAGATTCGTCGTGAAGATCGCCGGCTGGCTGAACTCGGTCTCGCGCAGCCGCTCCTCGGGACCGTTGCGCTGCAGTGCGAGCAGATCGTAGCCGAGGACGAGCGCCGCGCGGTCGAAGAGTTCTCTCGCGCGCTCCGAGCGTTCGGCAACCTCGCAGCCCATGCCGACGCACTGGGAGCCCTGGCCGGGAAAGACCGCGGCGACGCGCATCACGCCGCCCACCGCCATGCGACGGCTCCCCATGAGAGGCCGCCGCCGAAGGCAACGAAGACGACGAGGTCGTCGGGCTTGAGCAACCCCGCGCGCACCGTCTCGGAGAGCGCGAGCGGAATCGACGCAGCCGACGTGTTGCCGTACTCGGCGATGTTGACGATCACTTTATCTTCGGGCAGTCCCAAGTAGCGCGCCGTCGCGTCGATGATGCGGCGGTTCGCCTGATGCGGAATCAGATACGTGACGTCGGATTTCCTCAGGTTGGCTTTGCGGAGAACGCTGTCGGTTGACTCGACCATCTTGGTGACGGCGAGCTTGAACGTTTCGGGGCCGGCCATGTGAATGAGGTGGACTTTCGCATCGAGCCCGGCATGGTCGATCGGGCGGCGCGCTCCGCTGCCGTGCGCGTAGAGCAGGTCGGGGCGGCTGCCGTCGGCCCCGAGATCCGAAGCGAGAAAGCTGCTCTCTTCCGAGCTCTCGAGGATCACCGCGCCCGCGCCGTCGCCGAAGAGGATCGCAGTCGAGCGATCGTCCTTATCCAGAATCTTCGAAAGCGTCTCCGCGCCGATCAGCATGATGCGGCGGTAGACGCCGGAGCGTATCAAGCCGGATGCAACGGTCAAACCGTAGATGAAGCCGCTGCAGGCGATCTCGATGTCGAACGCCGGCTTATCGGTGACGCCGAGATGCGAGGCGACCAGACAGGCGGTGGCCGGGAAGAAGTAATCGGGGGTGACGGTGGCGACGATGAAGCAGTCGATGTCGTTGGGCTGCAATCTCGCATGCGCGAGGGCCGCGCTCGCCGCGGCGGAGGCCAGATCGCTCGTTCCTTCTTCTTCGGTAGCCCAGTGGCGGCGCTTCATCCCCGTGCGGGTCGTGATCCAATCGTCGGATGTGTCCAGCCAGGCTTCGAGATCGTGATTCGTGATGACGCGCGGCGGCGCGTAGTGGCCGACGCCGACGATCTTCACCCCAGTGGCGGGCACTCTAGCCGGCCGACTCGTCTTGCATCTTAACGACTTGCCGGCCCTTATACGTGCCGCAACTCGGGCAAGCGAAATGCGGCCGCTTCGGCTGGTGACACTGCGGGCATTGCACGGTGGTCACCGCGCCCAGCTTCCAGTTGGCGGCGCGGCGGCTGCGAGTCTTGCTGCGAGGCGTCTTCCACTTTAGATTCGCCACATCGGTCTCCGTCTTACGAGCAGTATTATAAAGATTGCACGCGGTCGCACGGACATTCGCCCAGATTGCGGTTCGCCCCGCAACTCGCGCAGAGTCCCTTGCATTCGGGGCTGCAGCGCAGACCCATCGGCAAGGCAGCGAGGACGCTCTGCGCCGCCAGGTCGGCGACGTCGAGCCGCTCCCCGGTCAGCACGTTGCTCTCCCCGAACGGGTCGACCTCGCGTCCCCGCGAGGGATCGAGCCGCTCATCCACGTCGACGTGGATCGTGCGGTCCACGTCTTCCAAGCATCGGTCGCACTCGCCGTGAGCCCGCACGTCAACGGTGCCCTCGACGACGAGCATCCGGTCGGCTTGGCGCAGTTCCAGCTGCACGCGGGCCGGTTCCGGAAAATCGAGTCCTTCGAACGGCGCGATTCGCACCTCGTCGGAGACCACCATGAGCTGGCGGCTGCCGGCGAGGAGGCCGCCGATATCGACCCAATGCGAACGATCCATCAGAAGTAGTCCACCGCAACATGAGACCCCGCCAACCAAGCGGGGTCGCCGCGGACCTTTGCCATTCTAGAACCCGTACCCAGGCTTGTCAAACGCCATGCCAGGGGGATAGAAGCCCTGCCATGAGCATCGATCCCATCGCCTCGAAGCTCGCCTCGGAGGGCGTGGCCTACGCCCCGCAGATCGCCGGCGCCGCCCGCCGGCACGGGCTCGACCCCGGTTTGCTTGCCGCCGTGGCAGCGCAAGAGACCGGCGGCCCCGATACCAACGCGGGCCACAACGAGGTCGGCGACGGTGGCCACGGGCGCGGCCTCTTCCAGATCGACGACCGCTGGCATGCGTTCGCCTCGACTCCCGCGGCGATGGACCCGGGCGCCAACGCCGATTACGCGGCCGGGATGATCTCCGGCTTGCTCAAGCGCTACGGCGGAAACGTTCGCTCTGCGCTCTCCGCCTATAATGCCGGCTCCCCCACGGCGACCGGCACGAGAACCCGCTGGTCCGACGGGAGCGATCTCTCCTACGCCGATTCCGTGCTGCGCCACTACCAACGCCTCACCGGCGGCCCCGCACAATCCTCGGAATCGACGCAATCGACCGCAATTGCCGAGTCGGGCAGCGAGATCGCCTCAACCGGCGTGCTGCGCGCTCGGGCACAGCGCCTTCCGTTCGTGGCGCCGATCGCTGCCTCCGCACACCAAACGCGGCCGAATTCTGCGAATTACAGCCGAGCCGCGACCGATTACGTCGCCCTCTTCAACGACGACACCGACGAGAACAACTCGTAGAACAGGAGAAAAACACCGTGTCATCCCTCCCTTCGATCGAAGGAACGATCTCCGCCAAACCGCTCGGCAACACGCTCTGCGGCGCGCTCGGCGGCACGCTGCGCGGCGCTCCGGGAGGCGCGAGCGGCACGCTTCGCGGGGAATCGCCCGATTCGCCCGAGAGCGCCGCGGTCGCCGAGCTCGGCAATCTCATCAACTCGCTCGGAACGCTCTCCTCACAGGCGCAAAGCCTCCCCCTGAGCGCTCCGACGCTCCCGCAACTGCCGCAGAACCAAAGTTATCGCCCGCAGGCGACCGATTACACGCAGCTCGCCGACGAGTCGAACTAAAGAGTAAAGGAGCGACGACATGGCATTCCTGCTTCCCGTCCTCGAGGGACTCGGTTCCGGCCTGCTCGGCAACGCGATCGGCGGCGCGCTCGGAAGCGGCGTCGCCGGCAACGCCGAGAACTCCGCGATGAACGCGCTCAACTCGCAAGACGAACAGTTTCAGTTGAGCATGTACGCTTCGGAGCTCCAAAACCAAGAGCAACTCCAGATGCAATCCGAAGTCTTCGATCAAATGATGGACGAGCGCAGCGAGAACATGCGCGAGGTGGATACCCTCCGCAACGTCGACATGGCGCAGCGCAAGATGGACGACAGCATTACGAAGAAGTTCATCCAGTCGATCACCGAATGATCGCACCGCTTCTCTCGACTCGCACCGAGCGCACCACGACGGGGCGCGGCACGACCGCCGCGCCCCGCGTCGCGGCCGCGCATCAGGCGTTCGACGACGAGGCGGCCGAGCGCGCCGAGATTCTCCGCGAGCACGAGGTGCTGCAGCTGCTGCTCATGGAGTTCCTCAAGAACGAGGACGAGATCATGAAGAAATGGATCGCGCTTATCTAAGGGAGATGGGGGTGCGTCGGGACGCACCCCATCGCCTCACGACGGGTCCGCTAAAGGGCGTTGGCTAGAGCCCACCCCTGCGGAGCACCGATACCCGCTGCTTGATTGTACTGCGTAGGGCTGCACGAGTATCCCCCGTTATTGCCCGACGTGCACGGCGTGTAGTACGTGCTGTAGCCTGTCTGCGAGAAGAGGCTGTAAATCGTCGGATCGATCCAGCCTAGCTTTGCCGAGTGAAGCTCGTTTGCTTCGAGAATCAGCGCCACTGAGGCCGGCGAGGACCAGGACGTGCCTAAGTATTCGCCCCATTTGCCGCCCGTGTAGACAGCAACGGGATAGAACGGCAGCGAGATGTCGGGCTGATTGCGGCCCGACGTAATCATGCCGGTGATCCCGCTCTGGTAGCTCGGCAGCGCGAAGACGGTCGATACGCCGCCGCCGCCGGAGTAACCGTCGACGTTGCCCATCGTCACCGTTTCCAGAACGCCCTGGCTGGTGTCGGTGAAATCGATCCCGCCGATCGATGAGAAGTACGGGTCGCCGGCCGGTGCGCTAACCCCTTTGCCTCCGCATTCGTTGCTGCCCGAGTCACCGCTCGACGCCGAGAACTCAACGCCCTCCGAAGCGCCTTGCTCCGCGATGGAATTCGTCGAGTCGTCGAACGAAACGTCGCTCGATTCGCATCCGCCGAAGGAAGAGTTTACAGCCGTGGCTTTGCCGTCGGTCAACACTTGGTTGTACGTATCCTCTATGTGTTGATCGGTTAGGGATCCCATATCGTATACGATGATGTTCGCTCCGGGAGCCAATCCGGAAATGGTTTGTACGTCGAGGTCCGTCTCGGCATCGTCGCCGTGGCCGCCGCCGTCGACGGATTCATTGGTGACCGTGCCGGTCTGCGTGACGCCGGAGGCGGATAGGTAGGTCGCGAGATAGCTCGTGTTCACCGGGTCGTCGATTGCGACGGCAGCCGTATACCCGGCGCCGTTGCATCCGTGCTGCACGGGGAAGTCAAACGGCTTGGCGACGCCCGTGGCCAGCGTTCCGGAGGAGTTCGTAAGAGGTCCGTTGTCCGCCGGGGCACCGTTGCATCCGCTGCTAGGCGTCGACGTCGGAGTCGGAGTTGGAGTCGGAGTTGGAGTCGGAGTTGGAGTCGGCGTTGGAGTCGGAGTTGGAGTTGGAGTCGGAGTTGGAGTCGGCGTCGGAGTCGGCGTGGGTGACGGACTCGCCGTTGGCGTGGGCGACGGAGACGGAGACGGAGATGGCAACGAGTTATGCCGCGGCTTTGTCGCTGCGACGGTGCGGACGACGGTCAAGCTATTTATTGAGATGTCGCGAACGAGGGTTGCGATCGATT
>DATKMJ010000027.1 GCA_035541935.1 Candidatus Binatia bacterium
TAATCTTCAGGAAGCGGTAGAGGGCCCGGATCGAGGAGAGCTTCCGGCAGACGGTCCGGCTGTTGTAGTTGTGGGCGTCGAACATGTGCGCGATGTACTGGCGGATCTGCGACGGCGTCACGTCCCGCAGCGACGGGACGAACGCCGCGAACTCCATGAGGTCGCGCTCGTAGGCCGCCACCGTGAGCGGGCTGCGCTTGCGCTCGGTGAGCAGGTACCCCGTCAGGTCCCGGATCAGGGGGTCCGGCCCCGGCGCGGCCTTGGTTTTCGGGCTTTTCCCTGGCTTCTTCGTGCTTGCTGAATGCGACATAATAAACCTTTCATCGCATTCGAGCGCGAAAGGGAGAAGCCCTTCCGGCGTGCTTCAAGCGCTCGAATGCGATGAAAGCTTGGGGGGCAAGAACCTGAAGCGCGAAAGGGAGAAAGCCCTTCCGCCGTGATTCAGCGCGCGAAGGCGATGAAAAGGTCCGGGGCTGGGGCCAGCGGCCCGGCGTGGTCCAGCGCGCGAATGCGATGAAAAGGTCGGGAGCAGGGGCTGGGGGCAACGGCTAAAGAGGGCCCGGTTTAGGGGCCCCTTCTGCATCTCGGGTCCGGACCTAGGGTCGCGGTCTAAGAACTACCGGCTGCCGGTGCAGGTGACGATCCAGGCCGTTAGTTGGAGTTTCTTGAGGATCGCCGTCTCGTCGTATTGAGCCGTGTCCGGGCAGGCTTTGTCCTCGAAGTCTTGCTGGCTGAGGTTGTACTCGACGTCTACGACGAGCCGATTGGTCTGCGTGTAAACCTGGAACTCGTTGCACCAGCCTTGCTTGTAGCACTCCTCGACGACGGCGAAGTCGTAGACCTTCACGAGGTCCTTGACCTGGTCGTTGTCGCCCTTCTCGTCGGCGGTGAGGCCGTCGGCGTGGGCCTGCTGCGCGACCCAGGTGTCGTAGGTCAGCTGCTCGTCGTACGTCAGCGGGAAGCCGGTTTTGTTCTCGTAGCCGTCGAGATTGTCGGGATCTACGCCGTCGAAGCCCTTCTGCTTGCAGAGGGCCAGGCGGTTGGCCATGATCGGCTCGAGGATCGAGGTCTGGCGGATGTCGAGCCATCGCTCGCCCTTCCAGTGTCCGTCGGGCTTACCGATGACGCTTTTGGGGAACTGGCCGGCGTCGGGACGCCACTTCTCCCAGGTCCCGACGCTGATGTAGCACATGACCTTCCGCCCCATCGCATGGAGTTTCGAGACGACCTTCGCCGACGTGTCGAACATATCGACGTCGTAGATGTCGGCATTTACGGTGAGGTCGAGCTTGCCGTCGTACTGGATTTGGTACGACTCGCCGGGCGTTGGGACCCAGAGCGAGCCGCTCGCGGGCTTAGCCTGAGCGATCGCGCCGGCGGACGGCGTCAGGGCGCTAGGCCCGCACGACGCGAGGAGCGCGGCCAAAAGGGTTGCGGCCGCGAGAGCTCTTGCGGAGAATGCGCCGTTAGGCGCTTGCTTGATAGTAAACATAGCCCTCCTAACTTTCGACGCCGCTCAGCCGGTGCTTTTCGAGCCTCCTTGAACCGCGTGAACCTGCACGGCTTGGTCGAAGCCCTTGAGGATGACGTGCCCGAGGTCTTCAAACGCCAGATTCTTTCCGATGCACAACTCGGCGATCACGTTCGAGACCAGACTCTGCTCGGGCGCGGCGTGCGAGCAGAGTCTCGACGCTAGTTGGACGGTCGATCCGAAGAGGTCCCGATTGCTCTCCACCGGCTCTCCGGCTGCGGCGCCTATCCGAACCTTTACGCAGGGATCGTCGGTCGTTCTCGCGCGATCCGCGAGTTCTTGGTGAATTTGGATCGCGCATCGAACCGCCGCGGCGGCCGAGACGAACGCGGCCATGACGCCGTCGCCGGTGTGCTTGACCTCGCGACCTCCGAACGAATGGAGAGCGCTTCTCACGATCTCGTCGTGGACGGTGAGCACCGCCATGCCGGCGTCATCCCCGAGACGTTGCGTGAGCGCGGTCGAGTCGACGATGTCCGTAAAGAGAATCGTCCGTATCCCCGAATCGTACTCGCGGCCGGCATTACCCGGTATGACCGCGGCGCCGTGCGAATCGACCTCGCTCCCGCCGAGAAAGCCTTCGGCGACCTCGGGCGCAACCTCGACGATCTTGACGGCGACGAGACCGTGCGCTTCGCGATGGACGCTCATGGCGGCTTCGGGGTCCGGCGCGCTGCAGAGGCAGAACACCTTGCCTTGGGCTTCGTTGAGCCAATACTTGTGGTATTCGACGCCGTACTTCGCTTGCGTCTCGACATCCGACAAATGCGCCGCAGCAACCGCTTCTGCAGTCACCCCGGGAATCTCGTGGATGTCCATATAGGTCGGCATGCAAGCTCCTCGTCGTTGGTGCTAGATAAGAGCGCTGGTCGAGACGGAGACTTCAGGCGATTGCATCAGCGTCTGGTAGACGACGCAGTAGCGTTCGGTGAGGCGAACGAGCGCGCTCTTTTGCTCTTCGGAAGCGTCCGTGTCGAGCGCGAAGTCGAGGCGAATCCGGATGAATCCGACCGGCGCGTCTTTCGCCACTCCCAGCGTCCCTCTGAAGTCGAGATCGCCTTCGGCCCGCACGACGCCTTCTCGAATATCGACTCCGATCGCGGTGGCCACGGCGTTGAGCGTTACGCCGGCGCAAGCGACGAGCGCCTCGAGCAGCATATCCCCGGAGCAGGCGCTCAAGCCGGTCCCGCCCGTTGCCGGATGCAAGCCGGCTTCGACCAGCGCTTTGCCGGTCTGCACGCTGCACGTAACCCCTTCGCCGAGACGTCCTTCCGCTTTGAGGGTGATCAAAGCGGCGTCCGGCGTTGATTTATAGCGCTCTTTTAAAGGCGCTTGCATAGCGCGAAGGTCTTCAGATTTCACGGATGGCCGGACGCTTCGCCGGAAAGCGCCCGGCCCCCGCGAGTCGCTCGCTCTACCGTGGGGCTATTGGTCGTCGACCGGCAGTCCCGAGGGCTTCTGATGCAGGAAGTACTCCCGCGAGTACTTCGAGCCGATCGGTTCGAAGCTCCGCGGCGCTTGATAGAAGTCGAACATGTCGGCGATGCTGTTCGACGTGCCATCGGTCGTTCCGAGCCGTCCGAGGTTGAACGTATCCTCGACGAACCGGACGATGCTGCCGAACTGGTAGAACGTGTTCGAGATATACCCTGGTTGATACGACGACGTCTCGCGCGAGTACGGCGAGACGACGATCATCGGCACGCGCAGGCCCGGACCTCCCTGATTGTCGCGCGGCCCCGGGGGAGTCACCGGATCGTAGAAGCCGCCCCAGTCGTCCCACACGATGATGATCGCGGTGGAGTTCCAGTAGTAGCTCTCTCCGATCGCATTGACGACCGATGCGACCCACGAGGGTCCGGTGTCGGGGCCCTTGCCGGGATGATCGGAGTTGGCGCCGTCCGGTATCACCCACGATACCGCCGCGAGATTTCCGCTCGAGATGTCGCCGAAGATGTTCGTCTCCGGCCAGTTGACGTTCGTGCCCCATTCCGGGCCGTAACGCACCGGAGCGATCACGTCGAACGCGTCCCAAATCGCGCCGGAGTTGCCAACCTTCGGCGTGTAGTATTTCCACGATACCGAGTGCGCGTCGAGGAGATCCCGCAGCGTGTCGTAGGTATACGGCGGGAACGAGGTCGTGCATGGGAACGGCCCGTCGCCGGCCTCGTACTGCAGGCTCGTGGTGATCAACGTCGTCGTCGTGCCGGGCGCGGAGTCGCAACCCCACACGCCGCTGTACGGCGGATTGTCGATCAGACTATCGGTCGGATCGATCTCCGTGCCGCCACGAATGAGGTCCTGGTGCGCGGTAAAACTCGCGCTTCCCTGGGTCGCGAACATCGCGTTGGCGAGGCCGTACTCTTGCGCCATCGTCCAGTACGGCGCGATCTGAGCCGGGTTGACGTACTCGTACGGCGTGGCATTCTCGGACTTGCCGCTACTCGGATACTGGACGTTGTTGAAGCCGTCCATCTTGCCGTCGTCGTAGGCGACGAGAAAGCCCTTATACCCGTGATTGAGATTCTTGTCGCCCTTGAGGTTGACTTCTTTCAGCGCGATCGGCTCGGTCTTCTTTCCGACGCGCTTCTTTCCGATGGTCGCGCCCGTCACGCCCGGGAAGGTCGCGAAGAAATCGTTGAACGTGCGATTCTCTTGAATGATGATGACGATATGCGAAATGGGCGTGGTCCCATACGCTGGATCGATTGCGCCGTTTCCGCTGGTCAACGCCGGGGAGAACGTACCGCCGCCGCAGGCGGCGAGGGCGAAGGCTGCGGCGCATAGAGAGGGGCTCAAAGTAAATCTATGCAACGAGGACCTCCTTTACTTGCCTGCATTGTAGCCCGGGCGTGCGCTCGCCGCAACCCGCGGCGCTCGAAAGGGGCTCGTAACGCCCATGGAAAGGCCCTCTTTGTGAGACTCGCAGAGGTACGACGCGCTCTTCTCCTTCTTCCGCTCGCCGCGTGCAGCGCGCCGGCTCCGTACGTAACGACGGTCGGTATCCTCAAACCCGGCGCGACGATGGCGGTGCGCGTCGGCTCCGGGACGCTCAACGTCTACCAGCCTGCGGCGGGTCAGCCGCGCGATCTCTACACGGTCTCGGCGATCGCGCTCCCGAAAGAGACGCCGCCGCCACCGCCGCGCGTGCGCGCCGAGCCGCTCGGCGTCGTCGTGCGCGCTCCGGCGCGGCTCGCATCGCTGCTCGTCCGAGTTCCGGAAGGCGTGAATCTGACGGTCGAGTCGCGCGACGGCAACGTCAACGTCACCGACATCGCCGGGAACGCGCGGATCGTCGCCGCGAGGGGCGACGTGAACGTGATGCTTCCGGGCTTCGCGCAGGCCGCCGTCGGCGACGGCGATCTGTCGGTGACGATGGGCGCGACGCAGTGGCCCGGGACGCTGCACTTCTCGACGCTGCGCGGCGATATCGTGTTGCGGATCAACTCGAAGGCTGCGTTCGGCGTCCACCTCCACACGGCGAACGGAACGCTCTTCACCGACTTCGGGCTGCGCGGGACGTCGAATGGGAGCGCGGAGACGATCGACGCAAGCGTGAACGGCGGATCGCAGCAGCGGATCGACGTCGAGACGTCGCAGGGCGCTATCCGGCTACTTCGTCTCGAGCCCCAGCCGTGAGCGGGAGAGCAGCGCCTCTCGAGCTTTGATGAGGCGCACCATCGCGTCGTTGTAGGGGGTCGGCGTTGCGGTGCGCCGTCCGAATGCGACGACCGCGCCGTTGATATGATCGATCTCGCTCGGATGGCCCGATTCGAGATCGTATGCCATCGAACTCTTCGCGTCGGCTCCGAGCGCGACGACTTCGGTGACGTACTGCCAGGGATTGACGAACGGAAGGCTGATCTTCAGCGCGGCCGCGACGGCGGCGGTCTCTTCGGCGAGCGCCTCGGCGAGGCGCGCGGCGTTGGGATCGCGTGGGATCTCGCCGGCATCGCAATCGAGCAGCGCCGAGAGCGCGTTGACCGCCGCGTTGGCGACGAGCTTGCCCCAGAGATGGGGCCGTATGTCGTAGACGACCGAGGCCCGCAACCCGCTGCGCGTCAATAACTCCGTGACCGTGCGCGCCGTTGTAGCCGCGGCCGTCGTCGCGCCGATAATCGTGTTGCCCTCTTTGGAACTCCGCACGCGCCCCGGGCCGACGGTCTGCGACGACTCGGTCGTGATGCCGAGAATCACGGGGACGGCGCCGCCGAGCGCGGTCTTGATCGCGTCTTCGTTCCCCACGCCGTTCTGCAGCGAGACGACCGGTGCGGCCGGATCGAGCTCGCCGGCAAAGGCGCGCAGGGCCCGGAGCGTGTCGACCGCCTTCACGAAGAGGAAGAGCATCTGCGATCCGTACAGATCGCGCGCGCGGTGCGCGACGGTGACCGCGCGCTTCGGCTCGTCGTTGACTTGCAGGCCGTTGCGCTCCACCGCCTTTGCAATCGCCGGGTTGTCGTCGAGCACCGTCACGTCGCAACATCCGGCGAGATGGTACCCGAAGAGCGTCCCCATCGCGCCGGCGCCGATGATCCCGACTCTCGGCCTCGCGCTCTCCTTCTTCACTAGAACTGGTACTGGAAGCCGAACGTGTTGCGGCGCGAGGCGTGCGTCACGTCGCGCTGCCCGAAGAACAACTCGGCCGCGGGGGAGAGATGCAGGTTCCCGTAGAGGTCGATCATCGGGTACGTGAGATCGTAGATCCGCGTCTCGAAGCCGAGCCCGTGCATCGGGGCGTACGAGCCGAGCACGCCGATCTGCGAGTAGAGGACGCCGCCTCCGAAATGGAAGTTCCCGGCGTTCTTCTGCAGCAGCGCGTTCCAGGTCGTGTTGTTGCCGATCGCGTTCGCGCCGACGACGAGGCTCGTGCCCCCGTGCGGCAGGACGACGAGATTGATGTCGCCCAGCGGGCCCTGGCTGCTCGTCAGCACGGGGTTGAGTCCGGGATTGTGCTGCGGCGAGAGGCCGCTGAGGCGCACCTGCACCGCGATCAGATTGCGCGCGAGCGTCCCGAGCTTCGTCTGCAACTTCGCGCGCGTCGCGGGCGGGATGCCGCCCGGCGTAGCGCCGGGTGCCGGCGAGAGGTCCGGGTAGGGCGACGTGCTCGGCACCGTTAGGGGATAGGGCGTAGCGCCGGCATCCACGCCGTAGACGCTGCTCGTCCCGCCGAGCTCGCCGAGAAGCGAGTTCGCCTTCTGCATCACCGCGTCGAGATTCGCGATCGTGTTGCGCATCTGGGCTTGCGTCTGCGGATTGCCGGTGACGGTTCGCAAGTCTTTCGTGAGCTCCGCGAGCGTCGCCGTCGTGTCGGCGATGCTCTGCGTCGTCGCGAGGATGTTCGCCTTGAGCCGCGGGTCGGTCGCGAGATCCTGCAGCGCGCTCATCGATTTGTTCAACGAGACGGCGGTCGATTGGAACTCGTCGAGCAATGCCGAGACCTTCTTCGAGTCCGTCGTCGCCGCGCCATTGAGCGTCGCCGAGAGTTCGACGACGTTCGCGCTTGCCGCGCCGAGGTTTCCTTCGAGATTCGAGCCGAGCGCGAGCAGCTCTGTCGAGAGTCGCTGCATCGAGGCCTTCGTCGTCAGCGTGAGGTCGTTGGCGTTGTCGAGCGTGGACTGTAACGTGCTGAGGAGCTTCGGCGTCCGGGCTTCGATTTCGGCCATCACCGTGTCGAAGCGCTTGAGCTCGCCCTGGCCTTGCTCGAGCAGATCGGCGATGGTTGCGGTGTTGCTGCCTCGCGGCTGGTCTGCGAGCGGGAGCACCTGTCGCGGCAGCAGCGCGATCGGAGGCTTCTGCCGCGGCGGCACGATGATGACGGATGGAGAGCCGGTGAGCGGTGCCTGAATGAGAAAGCGCGAGGCGGCCGGCACGTCGATGTCGCGATTGACCGCGAGAATCACGTCGACCGTGTTGTCGGGGAGCAGCACGATGGAGTCGACGGAGCCGACGTCCACGCCGCTGAAGTAGACCAGCGCGCCGGGCGTGAGGCCGGCGGCAGACTGGAAGCGCACGCCGACGCGATAGCCCGTATGGCGCGTGCCAAAATCGGTCACGAGATAGAATATTCCGAAGAGCAGGAGCAGCGCGATGATCGCGAACGCGCCAACCTGTGCTTGCCTCGTCATTACGGTCCTATTACCCCTCCGCGGAAAAAGAGCCTTCGCTCAAATCGGGATCGGCCCGACCTCGGAGCCTTGCAAGAACTGCGCGACGATGGGGTTGGTCGAGTTGCGGATGTTTTCGGCGGTGTCGTATGCGATGATGGCGCCCTCGAAGAGCATCGCAACGTAGTCGGCCATCGCGAAAATCGACGGCAGATCGTGCGAGATGACGACGGCGGTGCCGTCGAGCTTCTCGCGCAGCTTCAATATCGTATCGGTGATCAGGTTCGTCACGATTGGGTCCAAGCCGGTCGTCGGCTCGTCGTAGAGCACGAGGTCGGGCCGGGTGACGATCGCGCGCGCGAAGCCCGCGCGCTTGAGCATGCCGCCCGAGAGCTCGGCGGGAAGATCGTCGTAGGCATTCGCGAGGCCGACGCTATCGAGCGCGTCGATTGCCAATCCGCGGACCTCGGCCTCGGAGAGCTTCGTATGTTCGCGCAACGGGAGCGCGACGTTCTCGCCGACGGTCAGGCTATCGAGCAGCGCGGAGAACTGAAACGAGAGGCTGATCTTCTTCCGAACCCGGTTGCGCTGCTCTTCGGTCATGTGGCAGATATCGCTCCCGCGAACGTAGACGTGCCCCGCGTCGGGGAGCAGCAAGCCGTCGAGCAGTCGCAGGATCGTCGATTTCCCCGCGCCGGAGAGCCCGATGATGCACGTGATCGCGCCGCCGACGATGTCGAGCGAACAGTTCTTGAGGACGAGCCGGTCGCCGAAGGCGAGCGAGACGTCCTCGATGCTCGCGATGATGTTGCCGTTGCTCTGCGACATTAGCCGAAGAGGAAGAACGACATGACGAAGTTCGATATGAAGATCAGGATGATCGCGAGCACGACCGCGCCGGTCGTCGATTGCCCGACCCCGGCCGCACCGCCTCGGGTCGAGAGGCCTTGATAGGCTCCGACCATCGCGATGATCGCGGCGAAGACCAGCGATTTGAAGATGCCTTTGCAGACGTCGGCGAAGTCGATCGACTGCCGCACCGACGACATGAACGCGTCGTACGAGATGTGCGCGTAGGTCTGCGCGATCCACATTCCGCCGAGGATCGAGACCACGTCCGCAAAGATGGTCAGGAGCGGGAGCATCAAGAGCAGCGCGGCGAGGCGCGGCACGACGAGAAATCGCGGCGGCTCGAGCCCCATCGAGCGGAGGGCCTCGATCTGCTCGGTCACGACCATCGAGCCGAGCTCCGCGGCGATTGCCGCGCCGACCCTTCCCGCGACGACGACCGCCGTCAGCATCGGTCCGAGCTCGCGCACCGACGCGTAGGCGACGGCGCCGCCGACGACGTTTGCGAAGCCGTACGCGACGGCTTGCTGCGCCGATTCGAGCGAGATCACCATGCCGGTGAAGAGCGAGGTGAGCATCACGATGACGAGCGACTGAACGCCGAGCAGCGCGCACTGCGAGATCGTCTCCGCAACGCGTATCCGCATCCGGACCAAGAAGCCGGCCGTCTCGGCCGAGAGCAGCGTCAACCCGCCGGCGTACTCGAAGAAGCCGATCGTCGCGCGCCCGAAGCGGTCGAGCAGCCTCACCGCTTCGCCTCGACCGCGGCGAGCGCGTCGAGGACGGCCTGCGTCCCTTCGATGCGTTTGACCGCAACGCCACGCTCGGCGGTGAGATTGAAATGGACCTGGTTGACGTGTTCGAGCCGCCGATCGACGTCGCGCAGATTGCCGCGCGCCTCTCGGTCGAAGGATTCGAAGTAGCGCCGAACCTCGGCGAGGTACGCCGCGCGGCTCGCGTCGTCGACGCTGCCGCTCGCAATCGCCGCTTCGATGGACCGCTGCGCCCGCTTCATCGCGCGATGGGTGATGTGGAAGGCGCCGACGCGGGCGACCAGGTCGAGCAGTTGCGGGTCAGCCTGCATGAACCGGGAGCGAGGCGGTCAACGCCGTCTTCTGCAGATCGAAGAGCTGCCGGATGCCGCGATCCGCTAGCGCGAGCAGCGTCTCGAGGTCGCGCCGATCGAACGGCGAGGCCTCGGCCGTGCCTTGCAACTCGACGAAGCGGCCCGCGTCGGTCATGAAGACGTTCATATCCACCAGCGCCTGGCTATCCTCGTCGTACGCCAGATCGAGCAACGGTTGCCCGGCGACGATGCCGACGCTCGTCGCGGCAACCATCGCGTCGATCGGCCAGCGAGCCGCATCGCTCGGATCGAACCGCGTCCGCAACGCGAGCGCGAGCGCGACCCACGCGCCGGTGACGGCCGCCGTGCGGGTTCCACCGTCGGCCTGAATGACGTCGCAGTCGAGCCAGAGCGTGCGCTCGCCGAGCTTCGCCATATTCGTGACGGCGCGCAACGCGCGCCCGATGATGCGCTGGATCTCCTGCGTGCGGCCGCCGAGCCGGCCTTTGGACGCCTCCCGCTGGGTCCGCTCCTGCGTCGCACGCGGCAGCATCGCATACTCGGCGGTTACCCAGCCGACGCCGCGGCCTTTCATCCAGGCGGGGACGCGGTCTTCGATGGACGCGGCGCAGATCAAGCGCGTGTTGCCGACGCTGATCAGGGCGCTGCCCTCGGGATACTTGAGGAATCCGGGTTCGATCGTCACCGGGCGCAGCTCGTCGTGGGCGCGCCGGTCGCTGCGAATCACCTACTCCACCGTGACGGTCTTGGCAAGGTTGCGGGGCTGGTCGACGTCCTTCCCTTCGATGTCGGCGATGTGATAGGCGAGCAGCTGCAGCGGGATGACGTTGACGATCGGCGAGAGCAGCTCGTCGACCTTTGGAACCCAGAAGACGTGGTCGGCTGCCGCGGCAACTTCGTCGTCGCCGCGATTCGCGACGACGATGACCGGCGCTTCGCGCGCCTTCGACTCCATGAGATTCGAAAGCATCTTCTCCCTTACGCGGTCCTCGGTCGCGATGCCGACGACGGGCACCGACGAGTCGAGCAGCGCGATCGGCCCGTGCTTCATCTCGCCGGCCGGGTACCCCTCGGCGTGAATGTACGAGATCTCCTTCAACTTCAGCGCGCCTTCGAGCGCGGTCGGGAAGTTGACGTAGCGGCCGATGAAGAGAACGCTCTGCGCTTTGCGAAGTTCGCGCGCGACCCTGCGGATCTCGTCCGACGTGTCGAGCACGACGTCCACCGCTGCCGGCAGCAGTTTCGTCCCGTCTGCGACTTCTCTGAGGCGGCGTTCGTCGGCCGTGCCGCGTAGCCGCGCCAAGTAGAGCGCGAAGAGCGTCATCGCGGCGACCTGCGAGACGTACGTTTTCGTGGCGGCGACGCCGATCTCGGGACCTCCGCGCGTGTAGAGCATCCCGTCGGCGAGGCGCGTCAGGTGCGAGCCGAGCACGTTGCAGATGCCGAGGATGCCGGAGTTCGACGCCTTCGCGATCCGCACGGCCTCGATCGTGTCGGCGGTCTCGCCCGATTGCGAGATCGCGATGACGAGCGTCGTGGGATCGATGACCGGATCGCCGTAGCGGAACTCGCTCGCGAGCTCCATCTCGACCGGAAGCCGCACGAGCGAACGAAGCAGGTACATGCCGACGAGGCCGGCGTGATATGCGGTGCCGCAGCCGGTGATCGCGATCTTGCTCAGACCCAAGAGCCGCTCGTCGGTGATGGCGCCGAGCTCGCCGCCGAGGTGGACCCCGCCGGCCTCGTCGACGCGGCCGCTGAGGGTCTCCTTGATCACCTGGGGCTGCTCGAAAATCTCCTTGAGCATGAAGTGCTTGTAGCCGGTCTTCTCTGCCGCACCCGGATCCCACGTGATCGCGATCGGCTCGCGCTCGATGCGCGCGCCCTCGTAATCGGTCAGCCGGATGCCGTCGCGGGCGACGACGGCGATCTCGCCCTCTTGCAGGATGATTTCGCGGCGGGTGTACGGCAGAATCGCCGGCGTGTCCGAGGCGACGTACATCTCGCCCTCGCCGATGCCGAGCACGAGCGGGCTCGCGCCGTTGCGCGCGAAGACGAGATGATCGGGGTCGTCGCTGGAAATTACTCCGAGCGCGTAGGCGCCGCGCACCTCGTGCAGCGTTCGGCGGACCGCCTCTTCGAGGTTTCCGTCGTAATGAAGTTCGATCAGATGGGCGAGCACTTCGGTGTCGGTCTCGCTCCTGAAGACGTGGCCGCGCTCGATCAGGCGAGCGCGCAGCGCCGCGTAATTCTCGATGATGCCGTTGTGGACCACCGCGATGCGCCCGCGGCAGTCGAGGTGCGGGTGCGCGTTGGCGTCCGAGGGCGCACCGTGCGTCGCCCAGCGAGTGTGCCCGACGCCGACGACGCCGGAGAGGGCCTCGCCATTGCTCAACCGCTCGGCGAGACGCGAGAGCTTTCCCTCGGCCTTGGAGCCCGCGAGCGCTCCCTGCGCGTCGATGACGGCGATGCCCGCGCTGTCGTACCCGCGGTACTCCAGGCGGCGCAGCGCGTCGAGGATGATCGGAACGCTATCGCGGGTGCCGATGTACCCGACGATCCCGCACATCGCCCCTACTTGATTCCTTCGCGAGTCCGGCGGTAGACGATCTTCCCGTCGGCGATCTCGTCGAGCGCGATCGAGACCGGCTTGTTCGGATTGATCGTCTCGGGATCGACGAGCGGCTCGCTCGCGAAGTACTCGCGGCGGTCGGTCGGCGGAAGCTGCTGCACGCGGATCCAGTTGTTCAACTGGCGCGCGCGCTTCGTGACGATGTTGACGAGGCTGAACTTGGAATCTGCATGCTCGAGGAGCGCGTCCAGATCGCCGAAGACGGATTTGCTCATTGGTGTTGTCGTTCGTTCCTTTTCTGTAGTCGTTATGACGACTCGACCGCTCGGATCGTGTCGTCCGGGTATCGATGTATGCGAAAGCGCTCCGCTTGCAGGATTGCCTCCAAATCCCTAACCGCCTCCTGCGGACGGTCTTGGGCGTTGACGACGATGTAGTCGAACCGCCGGATGAACTTCATCTCCTGTTGCGCGATCTCGAGCCGCCTCGCGATCTCTTCGTTCGTCTCCGTTCGACGAGCGAGCAGCCGCTCGCGGAGATTCGAGAAGCGGTCCGGCACGAGGAAGATCAGCACCGCGTCCGGATACGCCGCCTTGACGGCGAGCGCACCGTTGACCTCGGGCTTCATGATCACGTCGTAGCCCTCGTGCAGGCTCCGTTCGACATAATCGCGCGGCGTGCCGTAACGGTTGCCGCCGTACTCGCGCCACTCCAGAAGCGCGCCCTTGGCGAGCATCCCTTCGAACTCGGCCGGCGATACGAAGAAGTAATGCTCCTCGTCGCGCTCGTCCGGCCGCGGGTCTCGCGTGGTGGCCGAGATCGAGTATCGCAGGGTCGGACGCCGCTCCCGCAGCGCCTCGACGAGGGTATCCTTGCCGGCTCCCGACGGCCCGGATACGACGAATAACAGACCCGGCCCCGTCATCAACTCCAGCTTGGGTTCACGCTGCGGGGCTCCTTAACCTAGGAGAGCAGCCGAGGGAACCCTACAAAGTGCAGAGGGAGCTCTTCATCGCCTCGGTCACGGCGGGGGCGACGGGCGTTCCGGTCGGCCGAACGTAGGTGGTCCGAATCGCCTGGCCGTCTCGCACCGCGAAGCCCTCCTGCATCGTCATATCGTCGCGGAGGCGCACCGTGGCGACGCCCGCCGCTCCGGGGCACGGCGCGAACGGCACGCTGCCTTGGAGTTTTGCTCCCGGATGGCGCATCAGCGCGTCGATCGTCACGCGCGACGCGAGGTCCGAGAGAGAGCCCCCGTATGGCTTCTTCTCGTAGAAATACTCGGAGAGGTTCGCGCCCGTGCCGCTCGACCACGCATCGCTCTCGCCCGGCATCGCGCGCCAACCCTTCGGCGCCGGCGAGGACGCGCTGCAGGCCGCCGCGAGCGCGGCGAGCGAGAGGGTGGCCAAGAGTATCGGAACGCGCACGAGTAAGAAGGTTAGATGCTCACCGATTGGCTCCTCATCCGGCGGCTCGCTCAGGAGATCGAGGAGCGCCTGCGCGGCGCTCGGGTCGAGGATGCCGGCCTGACGGCAGACGGGCGCGTCGGCCTCGTCCTCCGCCGCCGCGGCGAGCGAGTGCTGCTCGCGCTCGACGTCTTCGCGTCGCCGCCGCTCGTGACGATTGAGGACGAGGAGCTCGGGATCGCCGCCGAGCCGGGCTTTGTGCGCGCGCTCGAGCGCTCTCTGCGAGGCATGATCCTGACGCGCGCGTCGGTACGGCGCAACGACCGGCTGATTCGCCTGACCTTCGGATCGCGCTCCTCGTTCGGCGTCGGCGACGAGTTGGAGCTCTATCTCGAACTCGTTCCGCGGTACGGCAATCTCGTGCTCGTGAAGGGCGGGACGGTGATCGCGGCGCGCAAGGAGTTCGCGCCCTCGGAGAACGCACGCCGCGCGGTTACGGCAGGCGGCGGGTACGAACTCCCTCCGCTGCCGGCTCGAACGGTCGCGATCGCGGCGCAAACGCCGCCCGACGAAGCGGCGGAGCTCGACGAGCCGCTCTATGTCTATCGTCGCGGCGGGCAGCTGCTGCAGGCGTACGTCGCGCCGCTCGAAGGCTTCGACGACGTCGAACCGTCGCGCGAGAACTCGTTGCTCGCGCTTCTCGCCGAATTGCGGACGCAACTGACCGCTCGTGCGGGAGGCGAGCGCGTCGCAGCGCGACGGAGCGCGATCGCGAAGAGGCTCGATGCGCGCGAGCGCAAGCTCGGCGCAGAGCTCGCGCAGATCGCGGCGAAGCAAGAACGCGCGGATCGCCGCGAGGCGTTGCGCGCCGAAGGCGAGCAAATATTCTCGACGCTGCACGAGTTGGGCGACGACGAACGCGAGGCGGCGAAGGAGCGAGCGGCCGCGCTTTTCGCCGAGTACAAGCGCTTGGGCAAGAGCCTGCCGCATCTCGCGACGCGCGAGCGGGCGGTGCGGCAATCGCTCGAAGCCGTGGAGACGCTGCGCTGGGAGAGCGAGCGTACCGCCGGGGAGGATCTCGGTGCGGTCGAGGCGGCGGTCGCGGAACTCGGACCGCGTCGCGGCGCGCCGGCCGTCGCGCGCGTCGCGAAGCGCAAGCGTCCGCCGCTCGAACTGCGGACCCCGGGCGGATCGCGCATCGTCGTCGGACGGTCGCCGGCGGAGAACGCCGAGCTCACCTTTCGATTGGCTCGGCCCAACGACGTCTGGTTCCACGCGAAAGGGATTCCCGGCGCGCACGTGATTCTCGCGCGCGACGATCGAGCGGAAGTTCCGGAGGAAGATCTCGCCGCCGCGGCGTCGCTCGCCGCGTACTACTCTCGGGCGAAGGCGTCGTCGTCGGTGCCGGTCGACTATACGCTGCGTAAGCACGTCCGCAAGCAGCGCGCGGCGCCGCCGGGCCTCGTCTGGTACACGCACGCGAAGACGATCGTTGCCGAACCGAAATCGCTCGACTGGCAGGGCGTAGCGCCGCGGAAGGACCCGGTGTAGCAGCGAGCAACCAATGGAGGCAACGCACTCCGAACCCGAGGGAGGCTCGATGTGAAGAATCCACTGGATACGCTGTCGGGGACGATCGTCAGCGGTTTCATTCTGACGGTCGCACTCTATTTTATTGCGAGAGCGATCGTCTCGCACGCGACCGGGGCGGGCGCGTAATATGTGGGAGGTGTGGCAAGACCCGATATTCCGGTGGTTCCACGTCCTGGCCGGCATCATGTGGATCGGCCTGCTTTACTACTTCAACTTCATCAACGTAGCGGCGGTAAAAGAAGCGACGGCGGCCGGCGAAGCCGGGCCGATTTCGAAGTACGTGCTGCCGCGCGCGTTGCTCTTCTTCCGCTGGGGAGCGGTCGTCACGTGGATCTTCGGTGCCGCCTTGCTCGGCACGTTTCACGGGCCGAACGGCTTGAACGGATTCGTCGCCGCGTTCGGCTTACAGGGCGCGATGGCGCCGATCGGCTTCGGCGCGTGGCTCGGGACGATCATGCTGCTCAACGTTTGGGGCGTGATCTGGCGGAATCAGAAGCGCGTGCTCGGGATCGTTCCCGCGACCGACGAAGAGAAGGCGAGGGCGCGACGCATCGCGTTCCTCGCTTCGCGCGTCAACACGATGCTCTCGATTCCGATGCTCTTCTTCATGGTGACCGGCCCGACGACGCTCGGCCAAGCTATCTACCACTAGCGCTAAGGCACCAGCACGATCTTGCCGACGTGCGCGCTCGATTCGAGTCGAGCGTGCGCGTCGGCGGCGCGTTCGAAGGGATAGACCGAGTCTACGATCGGCGCGATTGGGTCGCGCGCCGGCAGCAGCGGCCAGATATGCCGCTCGAGTTCGCGCGCGATCGCGGCTTTCTCGGCGGGGGTGCGCGGACGCAGGGTCGAGGCCGATATCGTCCCCCGCACCCCAAAGAGCTTACGCAGGTCGAGCTCGACGAGGCGACCGCCCTGCATGGCGATGCAGGCGATCCGTCCGTCGAGTGCGAGGCACTCGAGATCGCGCGCGATGTATTCGCCCCCGACGATATCGAGCACGACGTCCACGCCGCGCCCGCCGGTAAAGGCGCGGACCGCAGCGACGAAATCCTCGTTCTTATAATCGATCGCGCGCACGGCTCCGATCGCGACGACGGCTTCGCACTTCTCTCTGCTGCCGGCGGTGGCGATCGCGCGCGCGCCCAGCGCCCTCGCGAACATGATTGCGGTTGTTCCGATGCCGCTCGCTCCGCCGTGGACGAGAATCGTCTCGCCGGCGCGCAGGCGAGCCCGCGTGACGACGTTGTCGTAGACGGTGAACGCGTTTTCGGGGAGCGTCGCCGCTTCGATCGCGCTCCAGCCCTGCGGAATCGGCAGCACCTGACCCTCGGGGACGGCTACGTATTCAGCGTATCCGCCGCCGTTCGTTAGCGCGCAGACGCGATCGCCGGTGCGCAGATGCGCGACGCCTTCGCCGGCCGCCGAGATCGTGCCGGCGACCTCGAGCCCGAGAACTTCCGACACGCCGGGCGGCGGCGGATACTCGCCGCGCCGTTGCATGACGTCGGCGCGCGATAGCCCCGCCGCCTCGACGGCAATGACGACGTCGTGGGCGCCGGGGACGGGATCGGGCCCCTGCGCGACGCGCAGACGCTCCGGCCCGCCGGGCGCGTCAACCGCGATGTAGCGCATCGGAAGGCGCGACGAACATCGCGTCGCCGAATGAGTAGAACCGGTAGCGCAGCGAGATCGCCTCCGCGTAGGCGCGAAGGACGCGCTCGCGTCCCGCGAAGGCGGAGACGAGCATGAGCAAGGTCGAGCGGGGCAGGTGGAAGTTCGTGATCATCGCGCCGACGACGGCGAAGCGAAAGCCGGGCGTGATGAAGAGATCGGTCGCGTCTTCGCCGGCCTCGACGCGTCCGCGAGCTCGAGCGCTTCCCTCGAGGGCGCGGACGACGGTCGTGCCGGCCGCGACGATGCGGCGCCCCTGCGAGCGGGCGCACTCGATCGCCTGCGCGGCGGCGGCCGGGATCGCGTATGGCTCCTCGTGCATGACGTGATCGGCGATCGAATCGGCCGTGACCGGACGAAAGGTTCCGAGCCCGATCGCCAATGAGAGGCGGACGATCTCGACGCCGCGGGATTCGATTTCGGCGAGCAGCGCATCGGTAAAATGCAGCGAGGCGGTCGGTGCGGCGACGCTCCCGGGAACGCGCGCAAAAACGGTTTGATAACGCGCTCGCGCTTCGGCCGAGTCATTGTGGATGTACGGCGGGAGCGGCGCGGTCCCGGCACGCTCGAGAAACTCCTCGAACGGGAGGCTCAGCGAGAACGAGACCTCGCGCACTCCTTCCTCGAGCTCGCGCAGGACCGTCGCTTCGCCGAGCGCGCCGAAGCCGATTCGATCGCCGCGGCGCAGCCGCTTGGCGGGGCGGGCGAGCGCGATCCAGTCGAGCGCGCGCGGATCGTAACGGATCGAGCCGGCCGGATGGAGCAAGAGGAGCTCCGCGGCTCCGCCCTCTCCCGCATCTCGTAGACGGCGTCCGTGCAGGCGCGCGGCGATGACGCGGGTCTCGTTGAGCGCGAGCACGTCGCCCGCGCGCAGCATCGCCGGCAGATCCCGAAAGTGCAGATGAGCGGTAGCGTCGCCGTCGAGCACCATCAAACGGCTTTCGTCGCGCCGCGATGCCGGCGATTGTGCGATCAGCTCCTGCGGCAGCTCGTAATCGAACGCAGCCGGCGAAAGCGCTTCAGAACTGAAGATGTTGGGCGACCGTTCCCGGAAAGTAGAACGCAAGGATGTCCGCGCAGGACCGTCCCGCCAATGCCATGCCCCGCGCGCCCCACTGACAGAGACCGACGCCGTGGCCCAGCCCGCCGCCTTGCAACGCAAGCGTACCGCCCTCGCGCCGCAGGCTCGCAATCAAGAGGCTCGGCAAAACGCGCGTGCCGGCCGCGCGCCGAAACGCGCTACCGGATATCGTTGCGCTCCCGCGGTCGGTGACGAGCGTAAACGCTCGCGCTCTGCCGCTGCCGTCGCGGCCCCCGATCTGCACGTCGCTGAGCCGGCCGCCGGGCGGAAGCGACGGAGCGAGCGGCGTCGCGATCGCGTCGAGCGAGAGCGTTGCGTCCCAACGATAGTGCGGCGAATCGGTGCACGAGGTGCAGACGACGCCGTCGAGATACGGCAACGGCACGCCGCCCCAGGCGTCCGCCGACGATTCGGTGTGTCCGCCGCAGCACGAAGAGTACGCCACCGCCGCGTAACGCCCGCGAAACGCGAGCGTCGAGCCGCGCGTCGCATCGACGGCCGCGACGCCCGCCGCCGACTCGCCTGAGATTCCGAGGTAGACCTGATCGAGTTCGGATGGAACGAGGTCGTAGGCGCGCCGGGGATCGCTGCGTTGGAGCACGTAGGTGCGCGCGCAGATCGCCTGTGCCTGCAGGGCCGCCTCCGGCCAGCTCGTCGGCATCTCTCGCGAGACGACGCTGCCGAGATAGGCTTCGAGATCGACGACGTTGACGATCGATCCGTCGTCGAGGCGCAGGAAGGTCCCGCGATACGCCTGTCCTCGAAAGGTAAAGCTCTGCGCCGACGTCGCGACGGCGTCGCCGCGGCCGAGCAAGACGCGCAGCGCGGGGCTCTGCGACGAACTCGCCGGATCGACGTCGTTCTGCGCGCGCGCGGCGCGCGCCGCGAAGAGCGCCGCACCGCCGGAGATCAGGAAAATCGCGCGGCGCACCTGTTAGAGAAGCCGCTCCTGTGACGGCGCCGCCGCGTTCGCAACGCCGAGGTGCTCGTAGGCGCGCGCGGTCGCGCGGCGTCCGCTGGCGGTGCGCGTAACGAAGCCCTCTTTCAAGAGATACGGCTCGACGACGTCTTCGAGCGTCTCCGCGTCCTCGGTGAGCGTCGCGGCGATCGCGGCGATGCCGGCCGGTCCGCCGCGGTACTGTTCGACGATCGTGCGGAGGAACGCGCGGTCGAGACGATCGAGGCCGGCGGCGTCGACGCCCTCGCGTTGCAGGGCCTCGTCGGCAATCTCCGCAGTGATGCGCCCGTCGGCGCGAACCTCGGCGAAATCGCGAATGCGGCGGAGAAGCCGGTTCGCGACGCGCGGCGTTCCGCGGCTTCGCGCTGCGATGATCCGCGCGGCGCGCGCATCGATCGGAACGCCCAAGACGTTCGCCGAGCGGCGGACGATCTGCTCGAGTTCGGGCGCGGCGTAGTAATCCAAGTGGTGAACGATGCCGAACCGCTCGCGCAGCGGTGCGGTGAGCATGCCGGCGCGCGTCGTCGCGCCGACGAGCGTGAAGCGCTTGAGCGGGAGCTTCAGCGTCTTCGCGTAGGCGCCGCGGTCGACGACGAAGTCGATCTGAAAATCCTCCATCGCCGGGTAGAGAAACTCTTCGACGATGCGGCTGAGCCGATGGATCTCGTCGACGAAGAAGACGTCGCCTTCTTCGAGCGAGGTGAGGATCCCGACGAGATCTTTAGGCTTCTCGAGCGTCGGCCCGCTCGTCGGGCGGAAGTTCGCGCCGAGCTCGCGCGCGATCAAACCCGCCAGCGTCGTCTTGCCCAAACCGGGCGGTCCGTAAAAGAGCACGTGCTCCAGCGGCTCGCCTCGCCGTTTTGCCGCGTCGATCGAGATCCGCAGGTTCTCGACGACGCGTTCCTGACCGACGTACTCTTCGAACGAGCGCGGTCGAAGGCTGGCTCCGTAGAGCTCGTCCTCGAGCGTGTCCTGCGGATCGACGATGCGGTCGCGCGGCGCTTCCGCCGGCTCGAGCGAAGCGTCCGCCGGGCCGAGCAGGCGCTTGCGAGCGCTTTGCTCGCTCATGCCGACCCCTTCGCCGCCTTCTGCCGGTATATCTCCGCGAGCAAGCGCTCCGATTCGTCGATTTCAGGCGCCGCCTCGAGCGTCTCGCGCACCATCGCCTCGGCTCCCGTGCGTTTGTATCCGAGTTGGAGGAGCACCGCAAGGGCTTCGTCGGCGAAGTCGGGTATCGCGGCCGGCGGCGCCGGCGGCGCATCTTGGATCAGCAGAAACTTCGCGACCTTGCCTTGCAGCTTTGCGACGATATCGCGGGCCTTCTGCTGCCCGATCCCCGGCAGGCTCTTGAGAAAGGCGTAGTCGCCGCGATCGATGGCTGCGGCGATCGTGGACATCGGGGCCGAGAAGGCGCGCGCCGCCGAGCGCGGTCCGATCGACGCGACCGTCAGAAGCGCCTCGAAGAAGTCGCGTTCGATCGCGTTCGTGAATCCGTAATACGTGAAGCGCCCGGTGTTGCCGTCGAGGTTGACGACCGCGTAGATCTCGAGCGTAACCGGTTGCCCGGGCGGCGGCATCTTCTCGCCGATGCACGGAGGGAGGAGGATCTCGTATCCGAGACCTCCGACGTCGACGACGGCACTCTCGCCGGCGCGCTCGACGATCGTGCCCGAGATTCTAGCGAACACGTTCGGCGACGTTCAAAAAGGCGAGTGCGAGCGCGAGCGCGTCCGAGACGTCGTGCGGTTTCGGCGCGCTCCGAAGACCGAGCAGCCGCGCCACCATGGCGCCGACCTGTTCCTTGCGCGCGGTGCCCGCACCGACCAGGGCGCGCTTGACGCGCGCGTGTCCGAGCGTGTGCACCGCGACGCCCGCTTGTGCGCTCGCGAGGCAGAGCACGCCGCGGGCGTGACCCATCAAGAGGGCGGAGCGCGGATTCTTATAGCTCGTGTAGAGCTCTTCGATGACGACGAGCGTCGGCTGCGTCTGTTCGATGACGTCGGAGATCCCCGCGTGCAACTCGCGCAGGCGCTGCTCGAGCGTGCCGCTAGCGCGCGGCACGACGACGCCCGCCTCGACGAGCGCGACGCGCCCGTTACGGCGCTCGATCGCGCCGTAGCCCGTCGACCGAAGGGCCGGATCTATGCCGAGAATGCGCAATGTGGGGTACGTCGTCGTCACGCGGTTACGGCGGCGGCGTTCCGTTCACGGTGACGGTGACCGAGGAGCCCGGGGCGAGGCTCGTGCCGGCGCCGGGTTCGGTCTCCACGACCTTGCCGTCGGCGCCGGCAGTCGTCGTGTACTGCCAGCGCGCGATCGAGTAGCCGTACGCGCGCAGCGTCTGGATCGCGGCAATCGGCGTCATCCCGACCGTGTCGGGGACTTCGCCGGAGACGGAGAGCGTGATCGTCACCGGCGAGCCCTGCGGCTGCTGGCCCGCGGTCGGAGTCTGCGCGACGATCGTGCCGTTGTTCGCGCTCTGCTGCGCGTAGCGGACGACGACTTGGAAGCCGGCCTGCGTCAGCGTCTGGCGCGCCGAGTCGTAATCGTTGCCGACGACGTTGGGCAGCGCGACGATCGTCCCGCCGCCGGCCGGCGTCTGGGGTGCGTTGGGTTCTGCCGCGTTGACGACCGCGCGGACGATCGCGTTGCGATCGACTCTCGTGCCCTGCGCGATGCTCTGCGACGCAACGGTGTCCGGCGGCGAGCCCGCGACGCTCTGCGACGTGTCGAGCGTGATGCCGAGCTTGCCCGCCAGCGCTTGCGCGGCCTCGACGGTCATGCCGACGAAGTTCGGCATGACGACGGGCGGCGGCCCGTTGCTGACGATGAGCGAGACCCTGCTTCCCTCTTGCACCTTTGCGCCGGGCTTCGGCATCTGATCGATGACGTTGTCGCGGACGGTGTTGTCGAAGCGCCGCACGAGCGTCACCGCAAAGCCCTCTTGCTGCAGCGTGCGCTGCGCGTCGTTGACGCTGTAACCGCGAAGATCGTCGAGTCCGCGCAGCGGCTTGCCGTTGCTGACGACGAGCTCGACGACCTGGTTCTTCTCCACCCTCGTTCCCGCTTGGGGCAATTGCCGGATCACGTGATCGGGCGGCACCGTCTCGCTCGCGCTCTTCGTGAAGCGCGTCCGCAAGCCGGCGTTGACGACCGCCTGCTGCGCGTCCGCCTGCGTCATTCCGGTGTAATCCGCGACGACGACGCCCGGCGCGATCGAGAACGGCCGCGCGAAGAGGGCGTAGCCGAGCGCGGTCGCGGCGAGCAGCGCTACCATCAACGAGACGATCGCCCACGGGCCGCGTCCCGAGCGGCGTTCGTTTTCGCCGGCGTCCGAAAGCGTCGAACGGTCGGGCATCGGCGATCGCCGCGGCGGCAGGCCGGCCGCGCGTTCCGCCGGCTGCGGCGGCGCGTCGTCGGCGATGCGAAAGCCGGCGACGCTCGGGCGTTCGCGAGCCTCGCGCAGCGCCGTCGCCAATTCGCTCGCGGATTGGAAACGATGCTCGGGCTTCTTCTGCAGCAGCCGGTTGACGATCGCGGCGAGCGCGGGGCTGACGCCCGTCTCGTGCACGTCGATCGTCGGGACCGGATCGCCGATATGCTTGAGCGCAACCGTAACCGGCGACTCGCCCGTATAGGGAAGATTCCCAGTCAGCATCTGATAGAGCACGACGCCGAGGCTGTAGAGATCGGCGGTCTCGTGCACCTCGTGCTCTTGCGCCTGCTCCGGCGAGATGTAGTAGACGCTCCCCATGACGAGGCCCGGTTTGGTGAGCGCCATCGTCTGCTGCGAGACCGCGCGAGCGATGCCGAAATCGGAGAGCTTGACGACGTCGTCCTTGGTCACGAGGACGTTGGCCGGCTTGATGTCGCGGTGGAGCAGCCCCTGGCGATGCGCGTAAGCAAGGCCGCTGGCGATCTGCGCGGCGTAGTCGATGGCGACCGGCTCGGGAAGACGTCCGTCGGCGGCGATGATCTCGGCGAGCGACGGCCCGTCCACGAGCTCCATCACGATGAAATAGTGCTCGTCTTGACGTCCGACGTCGTACGTGTTGACGATGTTGGGATGCGAGAGCTTCGCCGCCGATTCCGCCTCTTGGTAGAAACGGCGCACGAACTCGGCGTCGGCCGCGTACTGCTCGCGCAGAACTTTGATGGCGACGCGCCGGCGCAAGAGGACGTCGGTCCCGCAGTAGACCGTCGCCATTCCGCCTTCCCCGAGTTTACGATCGAGGCGGTAGCGATTGTTGAAGACGCGCTCTTCGATCAACTGCCGGCGCTTTCGAGGGCGGCGCGCAGCACGTCGCGCGCGATCGGCGCCGCGTAGGTCGCTCCGTACCCGACGTTTTCGACGACGATCGCGACGGCGACGCGGGGACTCTGCGCCGGAGCGAAGCAGACGAACCACGAGTGCGAGCGGCCCAGCGGATTGGTCGCAGTGCCGGTCTTCCCGGCGACCGTAACGTGCGGCAGCCGCGCCGGCGTACCCGTACCGCGCTGCACTACGGCGACCATCATCTGTGTAACCTTCGCGGCCGTGTCGGCCGATACCGGGCTCGCGAGCGTCCCGGGCCCCGACGAGCTGGCGGGGACGCCCGCACTGACGATCTGGCGAACGAGGTACGGCCTGGGCTCGTCGCCGCCGTTTGCGATCGTCGCGCCGATCAGCGCCATCTGCAGCGGCGTCGTGAGCAGGGCGCCTTGCCCGAACGCCATCTGGGCGAGCTCGCCCGGCACGATGTCGGATTTTGGCGGAACGCCGGCGCGAGCCGCGGGGAGTTGAAAGTCGAGCGAGTCGCCGATCGCCCAGCGGTCGAGATATTCGTAGAAGGTGTCGACGCCCATCTTGAGCGCGATCTGCGCGAAGTCCACGTTGCTCGAGAGCGCGAAGGCGGTCGTCAGGTCCGCGTTACCGGTCGCCTCGCTCTCGTTGTCGTGCAGCGTGAAGTTCCCGATTGCGAGATAGCCGGGGTCGTCGAACCGCGATTGCATCGTGACCGTCGCGCTCTCGAGCGCGGCCGCGGCGGTGAAGATCTTGAAGGTCGAGCCGGGCGGATAGAGCCCGTCGAGCGCCCGATCGAGCAACGGCGCCGACGGGTCGCTGCTCAGCGACGGGAATTCGGCGTCGAACGCATTCGGATCGTAGCTTGGCACGCTCGCTAAGGCGAGCACCGCTCCACTTCGCGGGTCGAGCACGACGCCGGCGGCTCGCGGGTAGCGCGAGAGCGACGCGTAGAGCTGCGCTTCGATCGCCGGCACGATCGTCGTCACGACATCGGCCCCCTGCGCCGGAACGGTCGTGCCGCGCAGCGTCGCTCCCAAGGCACGCAGCTGCGCCATCGGATCGCCGCTGAGATCCGGCGACGTCAGCGCGCTGTCGAAGGCGTGCTCGATGCCGCTCGTGCCGTAGCGCACCGAGACGTAGCCGACCGGCTGCGCGAGCTCCGCTCCGAGCGGATAGACTCGCTTCCCGCCGATCGTCTGTGCCAGCACGGTGCCGTCGGTCGCGAGAATGCGGCCGCGCCCGCGATCGAGCAGCGCGTGCCGAGGGTTCGCCTGCCGCGCCGCAATCTTCGGCGCTGCCACGACCTGGACGTAGATTTGGCGAGCGGCGAGGACGGCGAAGAGCAGGACGAAGGCCGTCGAGAGGTTCCGTATCGCGCGATTGGTCATACGGCCGCCTCGGCGCTCCGGTACTCTTGCAGGCTGCGCGGCGGTCCCGCTTTGCTCGCGAGCGCCTCCGCCAACGCGCGCGCCGTGTCGAGACTCGTCAGGCACGCGATGCTTGCCTCGACCGCCGCGCGGCGAATCTTGTAGTCGTCGGAGATCTCCCGCGGGCCCTTTGCGTCGTTGATTACCAAATCCACGCCCCGCGAGGCAATGAGGTCGAGCACGTGCGGCGAGCCGTCGGCGATCTTGTTGATCGGTTCGGCAGCGATACCCGCCGCTTGAAGGAAGGCGTGCGTCCCCGGCGTGGCAACGATCGTATGGCCGAGCGCGGCGTAGGCGCGCAGCACGGGGATCGAGTCGTCCTTCTCCTCGTCGGCGATCGAGACGAGAATTCGGCCGCCGCTTCCGGGCAGGCGGATGCCCGCGGCGAGGAAGCCCTTGCGCAGAGCGCCGGCAAACGACTCGTCGATCCCGAGTACCTCGCCGGTGGACTTCATCTCCGGTCCGAGCACCGTCTCGACGCCGCGCATCTTGGAGAACGAGAAGACCGGGACTTTCACCACCACGTACGGGACGTGCGGTCGCAGACCGGTGCCGTACTCCATGTCGCGGAGCTTCTCGCCGAGCGCGATTCGCGTCGCAGCGGCGACGAGATTGATGCCCGTCGCCTTTTGAATGATCGGAACCGTGCGGCTGGCGCGCGGATTCGCTTCGATGATGTAGAGCTGCCCTTCGTGCAGCACGAACTGGATGTTGATCAAACCGCGAATGCCGAGTTCGCGCGCGATCTCGAGCGTGAGATCTGCGATCCTGCGCTCCATCTCGGCATCGACGGTCTGAACCGGGTAAACGCCGATCGAGTCGCCGGAGTGGACGCCGGCTCGCTCGACGTGTTCGAAGATCCCGGGAATCAAGATGTCGTCGCCGTCGAAGACCGCGTCGACCTCGAGCTCGAGCCCGCGAAGATACTTGTCGACGAGGAGCGGCGCGTCGGGCAGAATCGGCGGCGCGGACTCCGCGTACGCGGCGAGCTGCGCTTCGTTGTAGACGATTTCCATCGCGCGCCCGCCGAGGACGAACGAGGGTCGCACGAGGACGGGAAAGCCGAGCTCGCGCGCGATCGCGCGCGCCTGGCGGAAACTTCGCGCCGCTTTACCCTGCGGCCGCGCGACGCCGAGGCGCGTGAGTGCGGCGTCGAATTGCGCGCGATTCTCTGCCATGTCGAGCGACCGGCGGTCGCTGCCGACGATCGGAATCGCGCGCCGCGTGAGTTCCGCGGCGAGATTGATCGCAGTCTGTCCGCCGAAAGCGAGCATGACGCCGCGCGCTCCGGTCGCTCGATACGCGGCTTCTACTTCGTCGGCGCCGGGCGGCTCGAAGACGAGCGCGTCGGAGATATCGAAGTCGGTCGACACCGTCTCCGGATTGTTGTTGACGACGACCGGCGAGCGGCCCGCGGCTCGAAGCGCCCACGCCGCGTGAACGCAACTGTAATCGAACTCGATGCCTTGGCCGATGCGGATCGGGCCGCTGCCGACCACGACGACGGCATCGGCCGGCGTCGCTCGCATCTCGTCTGCTTCCCCGCGCGAGAGATAGTAGTAGGGCGACTTCGCTGGAAACTCGGCGGCCGCGGTGTCTACCATGCGGAAGGCCGGCGCCGCGCGCCCCTTTCCGTTCCGCCGCGAAGAGCCGCGACCGAGTCTGCCGAGGCCCGCGGTCGAGTAGCCGCTCTCGAGCGCCTGCGTCACGTCGTCGTCGGAACGCTCGCCGCGCAGACGCTCTTCCAATGCTACGAGATCGGCGAGTTCGTAGAGCCAGAAACGATCGATCGCGGAGATCGATCGAATGCGCTCGATAACGGTCTCGCGATTCTCCTCGCCGCCGCGCCGCAATAACTCGCAAACGGCGAAGAGCCGCTCGTGCGTCGGTCGAGCGACGATGCTTTCGAGTTCCGCGTCGCTCCATTCGAGCAGCGATCCGGTGAGCGTTTCGCGGCCAAGATCGAGTCCGCGCACCGCTTTGAGCAGTGCGGCGCGAAAGGTTCGTCCGATGCCCATCGCCTCGCCGGTGGACTTCATCTGCGTGCCGAGCGCGGTATCGGCGATCGGAAACTTATCGAAGGGCCAGCGCGGGATCTTGACGACGACGTAATCGAGCGTCGGCTCGTACGCCGCCTTCGTCACGCCCGTGACCGGATTGGGGATTTCGTCGAGACGCTGTCCGAGCGCGATGCGCGTTGAGATCTTTGCGATCGGATAGCCGGTCGCCTTCGATGCGAGCGCGGAGCTGCGGGATACGCGCGGGTTCACTTCGATGATCGCGTATTCGGTACGGTCCGGATGGAGCGCGAACTGGATGTTGCAGCCGCCTTGGACGTCGAGCGCGCGGATGACGTTGATGCTGGCGGTGCGCAGCAATTGATACTCGTAGTCCGAGAGGGTCTGCGAGGGCGCGACGACGATCGAGTCGCCGGTATGGACGCCGACGGGATCGATGTTCTCCATGTTGCAGACGACGATGCAGTTGCCGGCGCCGTCGCGAAGGACTTCGTACTCGATCTCCTTCCAGCCGAGAAGGGAGGTCTCGAGCAGCGCTTGATGGATCAGGCTCGCGCGCAAACCGGCGTCGAGGGTCGTCGCGAGTTCCTCGTCGTTGTAGACGACGCCGCCGCCGGTTCCGGCGAGCGTGTAGGCGGGCCGCACGACGAGCGGATAGCCCGCGCGCCGCGCGAACGCGACGCCCTGCTCGATCTCGGTGACGATCGCGCTCTCGGCGACCGGCTCGCCGATCTCTTGCATCTTCAGTTTGAATCGCTCGCGGTCTTCCGCTAGCCGGATCGTCTCGATTGGCGTCCCGAGCAGCTCGACGCCGTAGCGGCTCAACACGCCCGCCTCTTCGAGCTCGACGGCGAGATTGAGACCGGTCTGTCCGCCGAGCGTCGGGAGCAGCGCGTCCGGGCGCTCCCTCGCGATGATCTCCTCCACCGAACCGACCGTTAGCGGCTCGAGGTAGACCGCGTCCGCAATCTCGGGATCGGTCATGATCGTCGCGGGGTTCGAGTTGACGAGGACGACGCGATGCCCTTCTTCGCGCAACGCGCGGCACGCTTGAACTCCGGCGTAATCAAACTCTGCGGCCTGACCGATAACGATCGGTCCCGACCCGATGACCATCACGTTACGCCGGGGCATCCTGGAGCGGAGTCGTTAGGTGCGCGCCGCCGCTTTCCCTACGGTTGCAGTCGGATCTCTCGCCACTCGTTGCCGGATCGGGCGTATGCTACCCGATCGTGCATGCGGTTGGGGCGCCCTTGCCAGAACTCGACCTGCGACGGCGCGAGCAGATATCCGCCCCACGAGTGCGGGCGGGGCACCTCTTCTCCTTCGAAACGCGCGTCGAAGTGCGCGAAGCGCTCTTCCAGAAGCGCATACGACTCGAGCGGTTCGCTCTGCTCGGAGGCCCACGCCGCGATGCGATGCCCGCGCGGGCGCGCGTCGAAATACGCGTCGGATTCGGCATCGGTCAGCGGCGTCACGTCGCCCTCGATGCGGACCTGGCGCGCGAGCGCCGGCCAGTAGAGGACCGCCGCGGCATGCGGATTCTCGGCGAGCTCGCGTCCTTTGCGGCTGAGCCGCGACGTGTAGAAGGCAATGCCGCGCGCGTCGAGCCCGCGCAGAAGCACCATGCGCGCCGATGGATGCGCCGCTGCGTCTGCGGTTGCCAAGCACATCGCGATCGCGTCGAGAGACTCTGCGCCGCCCGCGTCCTCGATCCAACGCGCGAGCATCGCGATCGGATCGTTCACGGGTAGCGTCCCAAGCCGAAGCCGGTGAGAAACGCGGCGAGCATCCCGATCGCGCCGGCGATCGCAAAGCCGAGCGACGCGTCGACGGGCGTTCGCTGCAGCGACGTGATTCGCCCGAGACGCGCGAGCGCGTCGTGCAGTTGCGTCGCGTTCTCAGCGCGAGAGTATGCGCCTCCGCTCGCCTGCGCGTACGCGCGCAGCGCCTCCTCGTCGATCGTCGCTTCCTGATTCGTGCCGGGGATGAGGCCGCCGGCCGGCGTGCCGATGCCGATCGTGTAGACGGGAATATGGTGCGCTCCGAGCCACTGCGATATCTCCATCGGGTCCGTTCCGGAATTATTGACGCCGTCGGTGATGAGAACGACGACCCGGTGGCCCGTTCGTGGGAGCATCTGCGCCGCGAGTTTGAGTGCGTCGCCGATCGCCGTCGCGCCGTTCGGCAGCGGCACGTCGTCGAGCGCGGAAGCGACCTGCTGGTGGTCCGCGCCGAGCGGTGCGACGACGCCCGCGGCGCCGGCGAACGAGATGATGCCGATCTTCGTGCCGGCGTCGGATTCGTCTATGAATGCGCGGGCCGCGGCCTTCGCCGCTTGCGCGCGCGTCGGGAAGACGTCGGTCGATGCCATGGAGCCCGACGTATCGATGCAGATAAAAACCGAGCCGTCACGGGCGGGCAAGAGCAGCGTCAGGTGCGGCCCCGAAGCGCCGAGCGCGACGCATCCCAGTGCCGCTACCCAAAGGATTGCGAGCGCGCGGGGAATCCAGGTTCGCGGCCTCGCCGCGGCGAGAAAGAACGTGACGTCGGAGTATGCCAGGTCCGCAGCCGTGGCGCGGCGCTGCAAATAGAAGTAGACGAGCGCAAAGATCGCGACGGCGGCGATGCCGAGCGCGAGCCGGGCCGGGTGCTCGATGCTCATGCGCGTGCGACTCCGAAGGCTGCCGCGAGCGACGCGGCACCGTCGCGCTCGTGCAGGGATCCCGTGCGCCAGCCGGCCGCGCCGAACCGGGCAGCGAGCGTATCCTCTCGTTCCCGCACCGCCCGGCGGAAGGCGGCGCGTTCGCGAGCGCCGACGTAGACGCGAGCGTTGCCGCCCTCGGCGCCGCGCAGACGGACGATGCCGCTCAAGGGCAGCTCGTCGGCCCACGGATCGCGTGCGATCAAAGCCGTGCAATCGAAGCGCGTTCCGAGGTCGGCGAGATCGCGATCGAGCGTCGGCGGCAGATCGTACCAATCGCCCACTGCCAGCAATGCCGTGCCGCGCGGAAGCGCGGCGCGGGCGTTACGCAGCACCTTCGCGACGTCGAAGCCCGCGGAGGCTTCGCAGGAGGCCTGAGCGCGGTGCGCGCCCCGTTGCAACGGCGCAGGCGTCACGCGTTCGGCCTCGACGCGAATGCAGCGATCCTCGCCCGCGGCGGCTGCAAACCAGCTCTCGACGGCTTCGCGCGCGGCATCGAGCAGCGGTCGCTTGCGGCCGACGCACATCGAGCGCGAGGTGTCGACGATCGCGGCGAGCGTCAGCGCCACGTCCTCGAGAACGACGCGCGTCTGCAACTCGCCGGAACGCGCGGTTGCGGCCCAGTCGATGCGACGCACGTCGTCGCCGGGAACGTAGGTGCGCAGCTCGACGAACTCGTAGCCGTCGCCGCGATAGATCGTCGGCGAACCGGCGCCGAGGTGACGGGGCCGGCGGCGCGCGCGCAGGAGCGCGTCGCGCAGCGTCACGGCGCGGGCACTGCGGCGATCATTGCGTCGATCGCCGCGTCGGCCTTCAACCCTTCCGCGGCGAGGCGATAGCTGAAACCGATCCGGTGGCGCAGCGCGTGCGGCGCTACCGCGCGAACGTCGTCGGGCAAGGCGAAGTCGCGTCCGTCGAGAAGCGCGCGGGCCCGCGAGAGAAATGCGAGCGCGAGCGTCGCCCGCGGGCTGGCCCCGTACTCGATGAGGTCGCCGACCCGTAGCGTCGCACCGGAGGGCGCGGTCACGGTGACGCTCTGCGCGTCGCGCGTCGTGGCGACGAGTTCGACAATGTAGCGCTTCAGCTTCTCATCGATGTGGACCGCATGGGATTGCTCGCGCCACCGGCGCACGTCGTCGAGCGTAGCAACGGAGCGCACCGGCTGCGTATCGGCTACCGCGAAACGATCGAGAATGCGCAGCTCGTCCTCGCGCGGCGGATATCCAACGTTGACTTTCATCAGGAAGCGATCCATCTGCGCGATCGGCAACGCATACGTGCCTTCGGAGTCGAGCGGGTTCATCGTCGCCATCACGACGAACGGATCCGGTAGCGGATGCGATTGCGGGCCGATCGTCGCCTGCCGCTCTTGCATCGCCTCGAGCAGCGCCGATTGCACCTTCGCCGGAGCGCGGTTGATCTCGTCCGCGAGAACGACGTTCGCGAAGATCGGGCCGAGGACGGTGGCAAAGGCGCTCTCCCGCTGGTCGAAGACGCGCGTGCCGACGATGTCGCTCGGCAAGAGATCGGGCGTGAACTGGATTCGTTTGAATTCGCCCTCGAGCGCGGCCGCGAGCGATCTGCACGCGAGCGTCTTCGCCAAGCCGGGCGGTCCCTCGAGCAGCACGTGCCCGTTCGAGAGCAGCGCGAGGAGCAGCGCCTCGATAACGCCCGACTGGCCGACGATCGTCTGCGCCAGGGCGGCTCGCAGGTCGCCGGGAGTGCGCGCGCTCGTCATCCGGCCGAACCGATGAAGCGTTCGAGGGCCCCGCAGGCGTCTTCGATCGCCGCCGGCAGGTCGTCGTCGTACGTGAATGCACTTCGTTCGAGCGCGATCAGCAGCTCGCGCAGCGTCCCCTCACGGATATCTCGTCGGCCTAGCACGTCGCCGAGCGTTTCGCCCTCACCGGCGCCGACCATGCGCCACATCGCGGCGCGCACCGCGACCGCCGACGGTCGCGACCGTTCCGCGCGAAGCACGACGAGCGCGTCGCCGGCTTGCTCTTGCGGCGAGCGCCTGCGAACGGGCGCCTCCACGGTAACCGGCGGGGGGACGACGATGGGCGCCGGCCGAGGCCGTCTGCCGAGAAGCAGCACCGCTGCGACGACGACGGCGACGATGCCGAACCCGACGAGCAGCGTGCGCGCGAAAACGATCGCCCCGGCCTCGATTGCCGAAGCGCCGTCTTTCAGCGTCTGCGGCGCGGCGCCGGCGACGTGCAGCGTCAACCCGTTCGTCGACCACTCTTTCGCCTTGCCGTCGCGGGCATCTACGGCTTCGAGCGTCGCCGGCCCGATTGCGATTGCCCCCGCGCGATGCGCGACGACGGCGATCGTCTCCCGGTACTCGGTTCCGCGGGAGCCGCTGGTCGTCTCGCGTTCGTCGCCGAGCAGCTCGAGCTCGGCGAGCACCGGCAGGTTGAGATTCTCGACGCTGGTCACGCGCTCGCGGACTCGCAGCGTCAAGATGAGATGGAAGGGGACGTCAACCTGCGGTGCGTTCGTGTCGGCTGCGAGGACGAACGATTCGACGGTCAGGCGCGCGAGCGTCTGCGCGCTCGCGATCCCCGCGACCGCTGCAAGTGCGAACGCCGCTATCGCTGCGGCAGCTCGTCGAGCCATTGCTTGAAGATGCGGCGGGCGTCGAAGGGCCCGGGCGAGGCTTCGGGATGGAACTGGACGGCCGCGATCGGCAGCGTGCGATGGCGAAAGCCTTCGTTCGTGTTGTCGTTGAGGTTCGTCATCGTCGCTTCGAGCTCGCTCGGGAGCGAGCCGGCATCGACGGCGTAGCCGTGGTTGTGCGCGGTCACGAGCACCTCGCCTGCGATGAGGTCCTTCACCGGCTGGTTGCCGCCGCGGTGGCCGTAGGGTAACTTGTACGTCCGTGCGCCGCACGCGAGCGCGAGCAATTGGTGGCCGAGACAGATGCCGTAGAGCGGTTTGCGTCCGATCAGACCGCGCAGCACCTCGATCGTTCCGGTAAGGTCCGTCGGGTCGCCCGGACCCGGCGAGATAACGATCGCGTCGGGATCGCCGGCGAGCACCTCGGCTTCGGTCGCGTCGTACGGCACGACCGAGACCGACGCGCCGAGCGCTTCGAGCTGTTGGAGAATCGCCCGCTTCACACCGCAGTCGATCAAGACGATCTGCGGCCCATTGCGGGAACCGGCCGCTTCGCGCTTGCGCGTCGCGACGCTGGGAACGAGTTCTTTCGTCGTGGCCGTGCGGACGAATTCGGTGAGCCTGCGCTCGGCTTGCGCGAGCGCCTCTTCGCCGACGGCGAGCGCCGCCCAGATGGTTCCGTGCTCGCGAAGCGCGATCGTGATCGAGCGCGTGTCGGCGCCGATCAGCGCCGGAACGTGCTGCTCGTCCAGCCACGACGGCAGGTCGGTCTTGGCGAGGTGGTGCGAAGGGTGATACGCGATCTGCTTGATAACCGTTCCGGCGACGCACGCGCGGCGATACTGGGCCGCGCTCCCCGAGATGCCGTAGTTGCCGATCATCGGATAGGTAAAGACGAGAATTTGGCCGGCGTACGACGGATCGGTGAGCGCCTCTTCGTATCCCGTCATGCCCGTGTAGAAGACCGCCTCGCCGAAGGCGATGCCTTCAAACGTCAGGCCGCGTCCGTCGAAGCGGCTTCCGTCGGCGAGAAAGAGCGCCGCCGTCGGCCCGCTCATGCGGCAAGCTCCCGCGCGCGGTAGCGAACGATGCCGGCTACGATCGTCGCCACGATCGCGCGCGAAAGCACCTTGCCGGCAAACGGCGTGCACTTTCCCTTCGAGAGGAAGGTCGCGGGATCGACGGTCCAGCCGCGATCGGCGAAGATCGTGACGTCGGCCGGCGCGCCGATCGCCAGCGTTCCGCCCGGAATTCCGAGGATGCGAGCGGGGTTCGCAGAGAGCAACGCGACGAACCGGGGCAAAGAGAGCTCGGGAAGCGCAGCCGCATAGGCGCCGACGGCGACTTCGAGTCCGGAGAAGCCCGGCGCCGCGCGGGCGACGTCGACCTCCTTCTCTTCGCGCGTGTGCGGCGCGTGATCGCTGGCAAATGCGTCGATCGTACCGTCGAGCACCGCCGCGCGCAGCGCGGCCACGTCGCGCTCGTCGCGCAGCGGCGGGTTCACGCGGGCGACGCCTCCGCGTTCGGCGAGCAGCGCGTTGGTGAAAGTGAGGTGATGCGGGGTCGCTTCGCAGGTCACGCGCACGCCGCGCTCTCGCGCCTCGCGGACGAGGTCGACGGCCGCTGCGGTCGAGAGGTGCGCGAGATGCCACGCCTTTTGCGTCTCCGCCGCAACGCGCAGATCGCGCGCGACGATCTCGTTCTCGGGTTCGCAATGCGAGATGAACGGGGCGCGGAGGTTCGCCGCCCGCATGGCGGCGTCGCGCAGCACGCGTACGTCGTCCACGGTATCGCCGTCGTCGGAGAATGCTACCGCTCCCGCCTTGGCGAGCGCCTCGAAATCGCAGGGGTGCCTGCCCCTTCTCCCTCGCGTGATCGCACCGATTGGATATACGTGGCAACTCCCAAGCGCTCGCGCGTCGCGCAGCACCGCCGCGATGACACGCGGATCGTCGAGCGGCGGATTCGTATTCGGCATGCAGGCGACGCTCGTGAAGCCGCCGCGAACTGCGGCCGCCGTGCCGGTCGCGATCGTCTCCTTTTCGGGGAAGCCGGGATCGCGGAGGTGCACGTGCATATCGATGAAGCCGGGCGCGACGATCGTCCCGGCGGCATCGAGCACCTCGTCGCCGGCCGCGTCGAGACCGGCGCCGATCTCGGCGACGGCTCCGTAGCGCAGGCGAAGGTCGAGCACGGCGTCGAGGGAGGACGCCGGGTCGACGATCCTTCCGCCTTTGATAAGGACCGAGCTCACCGCGCGTTGACGAGAAGGTCGAGAACGGCCATGCGGATCGCGACGCCGTGATAGACCTGGCGAGCGTAGCGCCAGCCCGCATACTCCAGGACGGAGTCGTCGAGTTCCATGCCGCGGTTGTATGGGCCCGGATGCATGACGATCGCGTCCTTTCGCAGTAGCCCGAGCCGGCGGTGGTCGAGGCGATACGCGCGGACGTACTGCTCGTCGGAGATCGGCATCTCGGCGAAGCGCTCGCGTTGGATGCGCAGCAGAACGATCGCGTCCACCTGCGGCAGCGCGCGGTCGAACTCGCGCTCCACCGCGACGCCTTCGTCGGCGTACCCGTCCGGTAAGAATTCTTCGGGACCGACGAGGATCACGCTCGCTCCAAGCCGTCGCAATCCGCGAATCGTCGAATGGGCGACTCGGCTGTGCAGCACGTCGCCGACGATCGCGACGGTGCGGTCGCGCAGCTCGCCGAACTCTTCGATCAGCGTGTAGATGTCGAGCAGCGCCTGCGTCGGGTGCGCGTGCGCGCCGTCGCCGGCGTTGACGACGTGACCGTCGAACGCGAGCGCGATTCGTTGCGGAAAGCCCGCTTCGTGGTGGCGCACGACGACGACGCAGATCCCCATCGCTCCGAGCGTCAGGGCCGTGTCTTCGAGGGTCTCGCCTTTGCTGGCGAGGCTCAAACTTTTCGGCGCGAGGTTGACGACGTCGGCGCCGAGCCGCAGTTCGGCGAGATTGAACGACGTGAACGTGCGGGTGCTCTCCTCGAAGAACATGTTGACGCAGGCGACGCCCCGCAGGAGCGGCTCCGGCGCAGTCCGCTCGAACTGCGCGGTACGTTCGAAGACGTGGGCGATCTCCTCGGCCGTCAGATCGTCGAGATCGATGAGGCTGCGGCGTACGCGCACCGCGCTATCCGTCCTCGTCGCCGGTGACGACGGCGATCTCATCCGACGGCGCCGGTTCCGACGAGAGCGTCACCCTCACGCGCTCCGACGCCGACGTCGGCGCCGAGCGTCCGACGTAGTCGGCTTGAATCGGCAGCTCGCGCAGTCCGCGGTCGACGAGCACGCAGAGCCGGATCGCGGCCGGACGGCCGAAGTCGGTGACGGCGTCGAGCGCCGAGCGAATCGTCCGGCCCGTGTAGAGAACGTCGTCAACGATTACGACCACGCGTCCGGATAGATCGAGCGGAATCTGCGATTCCGGCAGCTCGTGCGAGATGCGATCGTCGCGGTAGAGATTGATGTTAAGGAAGCCCAGGGCAGGCGCACGTCCGGTGATGCGCTCGATGGCCGCAGCGAGGCGCATCGCGACGGCTTCGCCTCCACGGCGCACGCCGAGGAGCACGAGGCCCTGCTCGGCGTCGTTGGGCTCGAGGATCTGATGGGCGAGTCGCCCGATCATGCGATCGATCTCGGCGCCGCGCGCCAGAACTCGCCGCGAAGCGGCCGTCATGCACTCTCCTTTAGCTCGCGGAGGGCGGCTTCGACCCGTGCCAGCTCGGCCCGGTAGCCTTCGAGCTTCAAGCGCTCCTTCTCGACGACGCTCGGCGCCGCTTTCGCGACGAAGGCTTGGTTGCCGAGCTTCTTCTCGCCGCGGTCGATCTCGGAGCGCAGGTGTTCGAGCTCCTTGCGATAGCGCGACGCGAGCAGATCGTGCGGGGCTCGCACCCCGATCGCTGCGAGCGACTCCTCGAGGATCCCGCCGCCGGGGGCGCCGCGCTCGAACGTCGCCGTCGTCATGAGTGCCAGCAGGGCCGCGACCGGCTCGGGCACGTCGCCGGGAAGGTCGAGCACGACGCGGTCGCGCGGATGGAGCCCGATCTCGGCGCGGAAGTTGCGGACGCGCTCGACCGCACGCTGCACGAGCGCGAAGTCGCGCGCGGCGTCGGCGAAGGCCGGAACCTCGAGGGGATCGGGCCAGTTTGCCGTCACGATCGTCGCGCCGTCGTGGGGGAGCGCGAGCCACACCTCCTCGCTGATGAACGGCGCGATCGGATGGAGCAGGCGCATCGCGCCGTTCCAGACGTACGAGAGCACCGCGCCCCGCGTCGCGTGATTCTCCGGCGCCTTCGTGGCTTCGACGTACCAATCGCAGAACTCGTACCAGAGGAATCGCCAGATCGTCTCGGTCGCATTTCCGAAGTCGTAGGCGTCGAGCAGTCCGCTCATCGTGACGATCGTCTCGCGATAACGGGTGAGGATCCACCGATCGGCGAGCGTTAGCTCGCGCTCGGGCGGCAGCGTCATCGGCTGGGGCAGGCCGCCGGGCAGCGCGAGGATGTAGCGCGTGGCGTTCCAAATTTTGTTGTTGAAGTTGCGAGCCTCTTCGCAGCGCGACTCTTGGTAGCGCATCTCCTGGCTCTCGAGGCGCATCTGACGCAGGACGGAGAGGCGGAACGCGTCGGCCCCGTACTTGTCGGCGAGCACCATCGGGTCGATGACGTTGCCGAGCGACTTCGACATCTTGCGCCCGGCGGAGTCGAAGACGAGCGGCGTTATGACGACGTCGCGAAACGGAATATCGCGCATGAAGTGGAGCCCGAGCATGACCATGCGGGCGACCCAAAGGAAGATGATCTCGCCGGCCGTGATCATGACCTGCGAGGGATACCAACACTGCAGTTCCTCGGTCCGCTCCGGCCAGCCCAAGATGGAGAACGGCCAGATTCCGCTCGAGAACCACGTGTCGAGCGTGTCGGGATCGCGGGTGAGATCGCGCGTGCCGTGTTCGCGCTCCGCAATCTCGACGGCCTCGCTCTCGCTCTCGGCGACGATCTCTTTTCCGTCGGGCGTGTACCAGACCGGGAGACGATGGCCCCACCAGATCTGCCGCGAGACGTTCCAATCCCGGATGTTCTCGAGCCATTGCTCGTACGTGCGGCCGTAGCGCTCCGGCGTGAAGCGAACTCGGCCGCTGCGATAGGCTTCGAGCGCCGGCGCCGCGAGCGGCGCCGCGCGAACGAACCATTGCAGCGAGAGCAACGGCTCGACGACGTCGCCGCTGCGCTCGCTCGTCGCGATCGAATGCCGATACGCGTCGGCGGCAACGAGGAGCCCGCGCGCCTTGACGTCCTCGACGATCCGCTCGCGCGCGGCGAAGCGTTCCATTCCGGCATATGGTCCGACCGCGACTTCGGCGCCGGTGATGCACGCATCGAAGCCAATGACGGTCGGCATCGGGAGGGCGTGGCGCGTGCCGATCTCGTAATCGGTGGGGTCGTGCGCCGGCGTCACCTTGACCGCCCCGGTCCCGAACTCGGGATCGACGGCCTCGTCGGCGATAATCGGGATCGAGCGCTCGAGCAGCGGCGGAAGCAGGACCTGACGGCCGACCAATCCGGCATAGCGCGGGTCGCGCGGATGGACCGCGATCGCGACGTCGCCGAGCATCGTCTCGGGGCGCGTCGTCGCGACCTCGATGCCCGCGGCGGCGTCGTCTTTCGAGAATGGGTAGCGGATGCGCCAGAGCGTCGCGTCGCGTTCGACGTGATCGAGTTCGGCGTCGGAGACCGTCGTCTGCGCCTTCGGGTCCCAGTTGATGAGCCGCTTGCCGCGATAGAGCAGCCCGTCGCGGTAGAGTTGGACGAAGACGCGCCGCACGGCCGCGGAGAGTCCCTCGTCCATCGTGAAATGCGACCGCTGCCAGTCGGCGCCGAATCCGAGACGGCGAAACTGCGCGTCGATCGCGCCGCCGTACGTGCGCGACCATTCCCACGCGTGCTCGACGAAGCGCTCGCGCCCGAGATCTTCGCGGCGCCGGCCTTCTTTCGCGAGCTCGCGCACGAGCACGGCCTCGGTGGCGATCGCCGCGTGGTCGGTGCCGGGCAGCCAATCGGCATTCTCGCCGAGCATGCGATGGTAGCGCGTCAGCACGTCCATCGGCGTGAACGTTGAGGCGTGGCCGAGGTGCGCGCGCGCCGTGACGTTCGGCGGCGGCATGCAGATGATGAACGGCGGCCGCGCCGGATCGGGCTCTTCGTGAAAGTACCCGTTCGCCTCCCAATGGGAATAGAGACGCGGCTCAACTGCCTGCGGGTCGTACTGCTTGGGGAGGTCCATCGGTCCCGGAGCGTTCAGCAATCCATGAGATGCAGCCTCTTCGGACCTGAGGCTCAGAGTTGCACCGAATCTAGGAGCCGAGCGGCCGAAATTTACTGCGGTAAATGAGGCCCGAGGCGACAACGAGTTGGGGCAACTCTGACCTCAGGCGGGCATGTCCTTTTTCTGCTCGTGATAGACGAGCGTCGGCGATTCTTTCTTCTCGATGACGTCCTTGTTGACGACGCACTTCTTGACCCCTTGCAGCGACGGCAGGTCGTACATCACCTCGAGCATCGTCTCTTCGAGGATCGAGCGCAGACCCCGCGCGCCGGTCTTTCGGCGCTGGGCCTTGTTGGCGATCGCGATAAGCGCCTCTTTCGTGAACTGCAAGTCAACGCCGTCCATGTTGAGGATTTTCTGGAACTGGCGGACCAATGCGTTGCGCGGCTCGGTGAGAATCCGCCGGAGCGCCAACTCGTCGAGCGCATCGAGCGTCACGACGATCGGCAGGCGTCCGATGAACTCCGGGATCAGGCCGAAGCGCAAAAGATCTTCGGGCATTAGCTGCTGAAGCAGCTTGCCGACGCGGACGTCGCGCTTGCCCTCCGGCTGCGCGCGGAAACCCATGTTGTTCGCCGCGACGCGCGACTCGATGATGCGTTCGAGGCCGTCGAAGGCACCGCCGCAGATAAAGAGCACGTTGGTCGTGTCGATCTGGATGAACTCTTGGTGCGGATGCTTGCGCCCGCCTTGCGGCGGAACGTTGGCCGTCGTTCCCTCGAGAATCTTGAGCAGCGCCTGTTGCACGCCTTCGCCGGAGACGTCGCGCGTGATCGAGGGGTTCTCGCTCTTGCGCGCGATCTTGTCGATCTCGTCGATGTAGACGATGCCCTTCTCGGCGCGCTTGACGTCGTAGTCGGCGGCCTGGATCAGTTTGAGGAGAATGTTCTCGACGTCTTCGCCGACGTAGCCGGCCTCGGTGAGCGAGGTCGCATCGGCCATCGCGAGCGGAACGTCGAGGATCTTCGCAAGCGTCTGCGCGAGGTAGGTCTTGCCCGAGCCCGTCGGCCCGACGAGGAGGATGTTCGACTTCTGCAACTCGACGTCGTCGGACGCTCCGCCGATGTTAATCCGTTTGTAGTGATTGTAGACCGCGACGGCGAGGGACTTCTTCGCGCGGTCCTGTCCGATCACGTACTGGTTGAGGATATGATTGATCTCCTTCGGTTTGGGGATGTTCCGAAGGCGCAGACTGTCGTCGACGTTCTTGTAGAGCTCTTCCTCGATGATCTCGTTGCAGAGCTCGATGCACTCGTCGCAGATATAGACGCCGGGGCCGGCGATCAGCTTACGGACCTGCTCCTGCGATTTGCCGCAGAAGCTGCATTTCAGCTGGCCCTTGTCGTCTCCAAACCGGAACATCGCGTGCCGAAGTTCTCCTTTACTCTTATGCCGGTAACGGCAGGCCTTGACGGTTTTCGATAATCTGGTCGATTATCCCGTAATCCTTGGCCTCTTGGGCGGTCATATAGTAATCCCGCTCGATATCCCTCAGGATCTGTTCGAGCGGCTTCTTCGCCGTCTCGTGGTAGATCCGCGCGACGGTCTGCCGGGTCGCCAGCAGGTCCTTGGCCGCGATTTCGACGTCCGTGGCCTGGCCGCCGATCTGCGATACCCAGGGCTGGTGGATGACGATCTTGGAGTTCGGAAGGGCGTACCGCTTCCCGGGCGCCCCGCCCGTCAGCAGAATCGATCCCATCGAGGCCGCGAAGCCCATGCAGATCGTCGCCACGTCGGGCTTGATGAAGCGCATCGCATCGTAGATCGCCAAGCCGGCCGTGACGCTGCCCCCGGGGCTGTTGATGTACATGTCGATGTCTTTCTCGGGGTCTTCCTTTTCGAGAAAGAGCAGTTGCGCGATGACGAGGTTGGCGAGATGATCGTCGATCTGGCCGCCGAGAAAGACGATCCGGTCTTTGAGCAGCCGAGAATAGATGTCGTAGGCGCGCTCGCCGCGCGCGGTCTGCTCGACTACCATCGGTACTAAATGTCCCATGTCACTCCGTAACTACGACGCGGCGCCTTCGGTTTCTTCGTCGCGGACCTCGGCGTTGTCGATGAGGAAGTCGAGCGTCTTGTTACGCACGATGCCGTCCATCAGCGAGAGGAGATTCTCGCCGAGCGCCGCGCGAACGCGCGCGACCGGCTGACCGTAGCGTCGCGCGAGGGCTTCGAGCTCCGCGTTGACGTCGGCGGGCGTGGCGACAATCTTTTCGGTCTTCGCGATCTCGCGCAGCAGCAGCGACGCTCTGACGCGCGCTTCCGCCTCGGCGCGGTGGGCGTCGCGATCCGCCCGATCCGGCTCGCCGGCGCCGGAGCGGAGATCCTCGAGGATGTGGTCGATTTCGCTCTCGACGAGCGACTCCGGAAGCGGAAAGTCGTTCGCGGCGATCAGCTTCTCCACGACCGCGTTGCCGATTGCGCGGCGGCTGCGGCCGGTTGCGACGGCCTCGAGCCTGCGCCGAATATCCTCGCGCAGCGCTGCTATCGTCTGGTTCTCGGAGACGGCCTTGGCAAACTCGTCGTCGAGCGGCGGGAGCTCGATCTCTTTGACGTCGTGGAGCGTCACGCCAAACGTTGCCGCCTTGCCGGCGAGATCTTCGACCGGATAAGCGTCCGGAAACGTCGCCTCGATCTGCTTCGTCTCGCCGGCACGCATCCCGGCAATCCCGGCGGCGAAGCCCGGAATGAATCGCCCCTCGCTCAGCTCGACGATCTCGCCTTTGCCGCTGCCGCCCTCGAACGGTTCGCCACCGACGCTGCCTTCGAAGTCGACGGTGACGACGTCGCCGAGCCGCGCTTCCCGGTCGACCGGCACGAGCGTCGCGCGTTCTCTGGCAAGCGCCGCGATGCTGCGATCGAGGTCTTCATCGCTCACGGCGATCGGCCGGCGCGTTACCGAAACGCCCGTATATGGCGCCAGCGAAATTGAGGGGCGCACTTCGACCGTGGCCTTGACGCGCGTGGGACGGCCGTCGCTCTGCTCGAGAACCTCGAGCCGAGGCGCTTTAACCGGTTCGAGGTCGTGTTCGCGCAGCGCCCGCGCATAGACGTCGGGGAGAACCTCGTCTACCGCTCGGCTCGTCAGCGTCTCCTTGCCGTATGCTTGCTCGAAGATCTTGCGCGGGATCTTTCCCTTACGAAATCCGGGGAGGCGCGCGCTTCTAACGAGGGCGCGATAGGCGCGCTCCTCGGCGGCTGACATCTCGGCGTCCGCGATCGGAAACTCGAGCGCCACTTCCGTGGGCGTGAGTCGGGTCAAGGTCGAGCTATTCATATAACGATTACGATTAGCGGAAGACGAGATTCGAACTCGCGACCCTCGCCTTGGCAAGGCGATGCTCTACCACTGAGCTACTTCCGCGCACTTGTCGCTCCAACCGGGGACTCGTGCGTCCTCGGAGGCCGCTCGTCACTTCGCCGTCCCGGCTCGGTTCCTGTTGCGCTGCCTCCGCGGCCGCGCGAATCCGCAGGTGTCGCTTTGGGATTGGTGTCCGGTTTTCAAGTGAAGCGGCGGATGACGTGGGCAAGCAGAGACTCGAACTCTGACGGGTCGCCCCACTGGATCCTAAATCCAGCGCGTCTGCCAGTTCCGCCACTTGCCCGGGGACCCCGTTAGATAGAACCGCCTCGGGGGCATTTCCTTCGCCCCGCGGCGTCCGGGGATCGGCTTGGCTACCTTGGCAGGGTCCTTGGAAGGTCCAGCCGTATTTTTTAGCCGCAAAAGCGTTGCAACCGTCCTCGAAAAAGGAGCCTCCCCCGTGAACGCGGTCTCCCGGTTCGACGCCTCGCGCACCCGGCGCGGGCGTGGCCTTCCGAAGCATCTTCTCTGGGCCATTTACGGCGCGAGCACGTTCATCGTGGTGGCGCTGATATTCCAGCTCTTCTTCCGCTATGAGTACATCCAGAACCAGGGGACGCTCTGGCGCGTCGATCGGTTGACCCAGCAGACGTGCCAGGTCAACATCGGCCAGGCCGATTGCAACCCCGGCTCGGATTCGGCATCGACGAGCAGCGGCGGGGCCGGCCCGAGCACGAGCACGAGCACGAGCACGAGCCTCAGCACCAGCACGAGCCTCAAGCTCCCGAAGAGGCACTAGCCGCGCAGGCCTAGCGGAGGAAGCCACCCCAAGGGACCGAAACGATTTGGCCGTTCACTACGTTGAGTGGACGGCCGTCTTTGATGTTCGCATCTTAACGGCAGCCTTTTTTTTTGGTGTTCCGGGGAGTGAGGGTGGTAGAGAATCACGTGCTGCCGTACGCACCGCGCCGGCAGCATTCAAATGGCCGCGAGAGCATCGCGGTCGTCGGGGCCGGCTATGTCGGGCTCGTGACGGCCGCGTGTCTGGCCGAGCTCGGAAACTCGGTCCTCTGCGTGGATAATGATGCCGCGAAGATCGCCGTTCTCCGTGGCGGAGTCATTCCGTTCTACGAGCCGGGGCTGGACGAAATCGTCGAGGCGGCGCGGCGCGGCCGGCGGCTCGAATTTACGCAGGACGTTGCAGCCGGCGTCCGCCGATGCAGCGTCGTCGTGATCGCCGTGGGAACCCCAAAGGGTCGCGACGGCGAGGCCGACCTGTCGGCAGTCTACAGCGTCGCGGCGACGGTCGGCCGCGAGCTCAACGGACCGAAAACGGTGATCGTCAAGTCGACGGTGCCGGTCAAAACCTGCGAAAAGATCGCCGCCGTCATTGCCGAGAACGCGGCGACCGGCGACCGCGTCGACGTCGTAAGCAACCCGGAGTTTCTCCGGGAGGGCGTCGCGGTCGCCGACTTCATGCATCCCGACCGAATCGTCGTCGGCACCGACGACCCGCGGGCCGAAGCGGTCGTTCGCAAGCTCTACGCTGCGCTCGGCGCCCCGTTCGTCGTGACGGACGCCCGCACGAGCGAGATGATCAAGTACGCCGCAAATGCGTTCCTCGCGACGAAGGTCTCGTTTATGAACGAGATCGCGAATATCTGCGACGCGGTCGATGCCGACGTGCGGGCCGTCGGGCTCGGCCTCAGTCTCGATCCCCGCATCGGCTCGGCGTTTATGCGTCCGGGCATCGGATACGGCGGCTCTTGCTTTCCGAAGGACGTACCCGCGCTGTTGCGCGCGGCCGGCGAGCACGACTACGACGCGACGCTGTTGCGCAGCGTCGACGCCGTCAACGCCCGGCAGGTTTCGAGGGCGACGGCATCGCTCGAGCGAGCCCTGGGCGGGTCGCTTCTGGGGAAGAACGTCGGCGTGCTCGGTCTCACCTTTAAACCAAACACGTCGGACGTACGTGAATCCCCCGCGATCCGGTTGGTCGAGTGCCTTCTCGAACGCGGGGCAAACGTGGCGGTGCACGATCCCGTCGCTATCGAGGAGGCGCGCCGCGCGCTGGGAGAGCGGGTTGCGTACTGCGGCGATCTCTACGAAGCCGCGTGCGGCGCCGATGCGGTCGCGCTCGCGACGGAGTGGGACGACTACCTCGATGTCGATTTTTCGAGACTGCGCGCCCTCATGCGCGGTGACGTTCTGTTCGACGGTCGCAACGCGCTCGATTCCGGCGCTATCGCGGCGGAGGGTCTGCGCTACGTGGGCGTTGGCTACTCCGAAGCTCCGATGCACGGTCGGACGGGCCGCGCGAGCACCGCGCGAGGGTAGCCCCATACGAGTCATCGTCACCGGCGCCGCGGGGTTTCTCGGTTCGCATCTCGTCGATCGGCTGCTCGCCGATGGCGACGAAGTCGTCGGCGTCGACGACCTGAGCACGGGCTCTCGCGATAACCTCGCTCGCGCGATCGAAAGCGGCGGGTTTTCGTTCGTCGAGGCCGACGTCTCGCTGCCCTGGTCGTGGGCGTCGGACTTCGCGCCCCCGAACCTGGTCGTGCATCTCGCATCGCCGGCTAGTCCCGTCGATTACGGCCGGGAGCCGTTGGCGACGATGGCGGTCAACGCGGTTGGCATCATGCACGGCGTCGAGATCTCGCGCAGCACCGGCTCCCGTTTGCTCTTCGCGTCGACGTCGGAGATCTACGGCGATCCGCTCGTGCACCCGCAATCCGAGAGCTATTGGGGCAACGTGAACCCGGTCGGACCGCGCGCTTGCTACGATTCGGCGAAGCGCTACGGCGAGGCGTATGTAACGTCGGCCGTTCGCAGTCTCGGCATCGACGGGCGGATCGCGCGCATCTTCAACACGTACGGTCCGCGCATGCGGCCCGGTGACGGGCGCGTCATCCCGAACTTCTGCATGGCGGCGCTATCGGGCGATCCGCTCCCGGTGTACGGTGACGGACGCCAAACGCGCAGTCTCTGCTACGTCGACGATCTCATCGAGGCGATCGTGCGGCTAGGCAAACGCGACGGCTTAAGCGGGAAGGCGATCAACCTCGGCAACCCCCAGGAGTATGCAATCGCCGATCTGGCCCGGGTCGTGGCGGAGGTCGCGAACGTTCCCTTGCGCGTCGAAACGTTGCCCTTGCCGCCGGACGACCCGACCCGCCGGCGCCCCGACATCACGCTCGCTCGAACGCTCCTGGAATGGGAGCCGAACGTGCCGCTGCGCGATGGCCTCGTGCCGACGCTGCAGTATTTCCGAGAACACGCATGGCGCACGCGGCAGCCGGCTTAATCCTCCCGGTCCTAACGAGCGTCTGGGTTTGCACTCAGCTGCTTTACACTGCGGCCTTTATCATCGACTTCTACCTGCTCTCGCTCCCCGTCGATTGGGTCGACATGAACGAACCCATCGAGGAGCCCCAGAGCGAATGGCCCTACATCGTGCTCTTCTACCCGGTGCTGCGGGAGCTCGAAGCGACGATGCGGACGACGTTCATCTCCTTGGCGAAGATGGATTATCCGGCCGATCGCTGCAGGGTCGTTGCAATTCCGAACAGCAACGACGAGGAGACGGTCGCGAGCCTCCGCCGTCTCGCGGCGGAATTCGAGTTTTTGGAAATTCTCGAGATTCCGCCGACGAGCGATCCATCGTGGCAGATGGTCTGGGACGCCTGGGACGCGAACGAAAAGGCGTACTGGTGGCATCGGGGAAAGCGCGCGGGCGTTCGGGATCTGCCGCCGAAAAAGACGCGTCAGCTCATCTACGGGCTCTACCACTTCGCGAAGACGCTCTCGCACGAGCCCAACCTCGTCATCAACTATATCGATGCCGACAGTTGCCCGCCGATAGACCATTTCAAGGGCGCCGTCATCGGGCTCAAGCACTACGACGTCCTGCAGGCCCAAAACGTCGTCGGAAATCTCAACGCCACGATGCCGACGACCTGGCACTCGTTCGATCACATGGCGTGGGACGGTTATAAGTATCCGCACCTCTCGGCGCACGGGCGCCAGCCCTACTGGGTGCTGGGCAAGGGGCTCTTCTACCGCGTCTCCGATCTCGTCGCGCTCGGCGGCTTCCACCCGTGGATTACGATCGAGGATCCGGAGATCGGCATCCGCTACTGGGCGAACGGCAAGCGGCTCGGCGTGCTCTCGAGTTCGCTGATCGAAGAGGTTCCGCGGACGTGGCTGCAGGGGATCACGCAACGCAAGCGCTGGGTGTGCGGGTTCTTCCAAACGCTCGGGCGGCCGCTGCGCTACATCGGTCTCAATCCCTGGCAGCGGTTCCGGTGCTGGCTGATCTTCGTGCCGTGCCTCTCGCTCTCGATCAACATCATCGGCCTTCCGATCGGCGTCTGGGCCGCCTGGGCCTACTTCACGCATCAAGGCATCCTGCCGAGGTGGACGATGCTCATGGCGGCGATCAACCTCATACTGCTGGCGATCACGCTCGCGCTCTTATACGCGAACACGTGGCGTCGCACGGGGTTGGTCTGCAAACGGTGGATCGATCGCGTTTGGTACATGATTCGCGTCAATCCGGCATCCGCGCTGCTCTGGTGGTTCCTCTGGATCGTGCCCCTCGTCATCGGCTTCCGCATGTATCTCCTCGACGAGGGCCTCGCTTGGCAGCGAACCGAGAAGATCGACGCAAACAAACTGCTGATCCGCGCAAAATACCGAAACAAGGAGAAACTCCGTGACTAAGCGCGTTCTCGTCACCGGCGGAGCCGGATTCATCGGCTCGCATCTCGTCGATGCGCTGCTGGCTCGCGGCCACGACGTGCTCGTCCTCGATAGCCTCTTGGAGCAGGTTCACGGCGACGCCGAACGCGACGCCGACGGCTGGCCCGTCTATCTCGACGGCCGAGCGCGGCGCATCAAGGGAGACGTCGCCGATGCCGAGCTTCTCGAACGCAGCCTCGGCGGCGTGACGGACATCGTGCATCTCGCCGCATCGGTCGGCGTTGGGCAGAGCATGACGAACGTACTCGATTACACGCGCAACAACGTGATCGGCGCCGCGACGCTGCTCGACGTGCTCTCGAAGGGCAAGCACTCGGTTCGGCGCATGGCAGTCGCCTCGTCGATGTCGATCTACGGCGAAGGGGCCTATCGGGTTCCGTCGACCGGCTCGATCGTCGCACCGTATCAGCGGAGCCAGTCGCAGCTCGCCGACCATCGCTGGGAGCTCTCGCACGACGGCGAGGAGCTCGCGCCGGTCCCGACGACCGAAGAGAAGCCGCTGCATCCGGCCTCGATCTATGCGATCAACAAGCGCGACCACGAGGAAATGTTTCTGTCGGTCGGTGCGGCGCTGGGGATCCCGACCGTCGCACTGCGGCTCTTCAACGCGTACGGCTCGCGACAGGCGCTGAGCAATCCATACACCGGCGTCGCGGCGATCTTCATCTCGCGTCTGCTCAACGATCAGCGGCCGCTCGTCTTCGAAGACGGACGCCAACAGCGCGACTTCGTCCACGTCGGGGACGTTGCCGACGCGTTTCTTACGGTTTTGGAGAGCGACGCGGAGATTTGGGACGTGTTCAACGTCGGCAGCGGCACTCCGATAACGATCTCGGAGATGGCGGCGACGCTCGCGCGCGCACTCGACAAGGAGATCGAGCCGGAGTACCTCGACAAGTACCGCGTCGGCGACGTGCGGCATTGCTTCGCCGACATCGGGAAGATCGAGCGCGTCCTGGGCTTTAGGCCGCGGCGCAGCTTCGAAGCCGGAATGGAGGAGTTAATCGAATGGGTTGCGCGGGCGAAGGCGCCGGTCGACCGGAGCGCATCGAGCATGGCGGAGCTCGAACGCAGGAAGCTGCTTGTTTAGCGCGCTCCGGGCGGTTCGCCGCTGCGGCCTCGTCGCGGTCGCGGTCGCGGCGTTTCTCGCGTCGGCCGCGCGCGCGGCGCATGCGGGCGACGTCGAGCTGTTCGCCGGCGGCCAGGTCGACTTTTCGAACGACGTCTACCTGGGCGCGACGCTTCCGTTCGGCCCGAACGACCGCAGCGGCTTCGGTGTTCGCGGCTACTTCGACACGGGCGGCTACGACTACATCGGCGGCGGCATCGGCACCGTGAAGGCGACCTTTACGGGCGAAGAGCTCGATGCGATCTATCGCGTGATGCACGCGAAGTTCTGGAGCGACTTCGGGGTCGGCTTCAACAACACGAACACGAGCCTCACGCCGAACGATCCGAGCAATCCGCTACGAGGCGCGCAGACGGAGCTGCGCCTGAGCGCCGACGGTGGCGCCATCTCGGGACCGTGGCGAGCCGACTGGTACGGCTACTACGGCACGCGCATCCAGGATTATGCGGCCAACCTCGGCGTGACGCATTCGATCGCGCCCGCCTGGCGTCTCGGCCTCGACGGCTACAGCGAAGGCAACCCGACCTACAATCTCTACGAGGTCGGCCCGTACGCGGGCGTCTCATTCGCGAAGGACTCCGAGCTGCAGTTCTCGGTCGGCGAGGCGTGGCAGTCGGGGTTCACGCCGCGGGCCTATTTCCGCGCGATGGTTTATACGCGCTTGTAAGGCCGCACGGAGCCTAGCGCGTCCCGGAGCGCGAAATACATCGGCGTCGGCCGCAGCGACGAGTCGAGCGGCAGGCCCCGATTGAAGCCCGGGCTCGTTCCGTCCTTCCACGCGCTGGGAAAGCGCGCGTAGTCATCGGCCGTTACCTCGAGCCAGGAGTGACGGTCGGAGAGCCCCCACGTCGTTACCCCGAGAACGCCGCGCTGACTCAAAACGACGTCGAGGTATCTGCGGACCTCATCGCCGACCAGCCGGTCGCGTTCCGGCGCCGTTGCCACGTAGTCGGACTCCTTGACGTCGAGTTCGGTCACGACGATCGTCAGGCCGAGATCGTTGACGGCGCGGCAGAATGCCGCGATCGCGGACGCAGAGACGTGGCCTTTGCGGAGGTCGAGGTGCGCCTGCATCCCCAGCACGTCGAGCGGTGCTCCATCGGACCGCAGTCCTTCGAGTAACTTCAGCAGGAAGCGCCGGCGATCGCGCTCGTCCTGGTTATCGTACTCGAGGCCGTACTCGTTGATCATCAAATGCGCCGCGGGTGCGTAGGTACGGGCTTGCGCGAGCGCGCGGCCGACGTACTCCGGGCCGAAGGCGTCGAGGAAGACGCTCGGCCGCAAGCCGTCGCTTCGATACCCGGGCTCGATCGGCTCGTTGACGACTTCCCACTGCTCGATTCGCTCGCCGTAGCGCGGAATGACGGCTCCAAAGTACCGGTCGATGAGATCCCAGCCGGCGCCGGCGCGCAGCTGCTGCGTCGCCCAATCCGGCACGGCAAGATGCCAGAGCAGCGTATGCCCGCGCAGTTTCTTCTCGCGATCGCTCGCATAGCGCGCGAGTCCGTCCATCGCCTCGAACGCGAACCCGTCCTCGGCGGGTTCGATGACGTTCCAAAGCATTGCAATTTCGGGCACGAACCACGAACACTCGCGCAAGTAGGCGGCGCGCAGATCGGGCTCGGCGGCGAGCTGCTCGATGCGAGCGGCGGCGCCAAAGAATCGGCCGGTGCGCCCGGCGTTAGCGGCGAGCCCAGCGTCGGCTGCGAGCGCGAGGGGCGGCCTCAACAGCGATGCGGCGGTGGCAGCCCCCGCCGCAACGATCGCGTCGCGCCGGCTCAGCAATCGGCTCGGCCGGGAGCCGCGCGATGCAGATGCGTCGTTCCAAAACTCGATATCGAGGGCACCGCTCCCGCCGCGAGGGTATAATAGGACCCCTCGATTTCATCGCCGGCGGTTAGCCGCTGCACGCAAAAGCCAACGTGATGCTCGTGCAGGATGTTGCCTCGCCGTTCGTATTCGTAGCGCAGCTCCCGATCGTCGATCCTGACGCCGGCAATTTTTGAGATGGTCGTCCCGTGTTTCGTCCGGCCGAATACGGAGATCTGCGTCCAGGTCTGTCGTATCTGGACCGTTAGCGGAACGTCTGACGGACCATCGGCGGAGGAGGCTTCGGCGATGCGCCCCTCCCAGTCGCCTCCGAAGTCGGGTATCTCGCTGAACCTGAATCCGAAGATTCGCACGCGCCAGAGCCAACGATCGAAGATGAGATTGCCTGCCGCATAAAACCCCGCGAACGACGGAGCATCGAACCACCATGGGAGCACGAACCCCGCGGTCGCGACGGCGCTGCGGGTTACATATGCCAGGGCGATGGCGGCGAGAGCGATCGTGATGTAAACACCGGATCGTCCGCGCCCGTCGACCGAGTACTGCTCCATCGAACGAACCTTAGCGAGCGGCTTAGGGCGGCCTGCCGAAATGATAAAGCCCTCGCAAAGTCCAGACTTCGCGAAGGCTTTGTGAGATTTGCACCGCCAGGGACTCGAACCCCGAACCAAGTGATTAAGAGTCACCTGCTCTACCATTGAGCTAGCGGTGCGTAACGTGCGCCCTCCGGGACTCGAACCCGGGACCAACGGCTTAAAAGGCCGCTGCTCTACCGACTGAGCTAAAGGCGCTCGCGTGGCGCGCCGGCAGTTGTTTACGAAATCGCTCGATGCTCTCCTTCGGCGCGTGGGGTGACTGACGGGGGTCGAACCCGCGACCTTCGGTGCCACAGACCGACGCTCTAACCAACTGAGCTACAGTCACCACAAGCCGGTATTGTACCATGCGCCCGGAGGGACTCGAACCCCCATCTTCGAGTTTAGAAGACTCGTGCCTTATCCCGTTAGACCACGGGCGCAAGATTGGTCGGGACGACAGGACTTGAACCTGCGGCCTGTGCGTCCCAAACGCACCGCTCTACCAAGCTGAGCTACGTCCCGACTCCATGCGGTTCTCCAAAAGCCGTTCGACCGCTCGGCGTTCACCTTCCTGGAAGGCGCGCTCAAAAGAGAAGGCGGTGAGCGCCCACGTAGCGCGAGAGATCGCCGGCAAACGCGTCGCCCGCGATCGTAAAGGACTCGGCGACGCGCAGCCCCGCGCGCAGCGAGGCTCGGGCGATACGGCGATTGCGCCCGGGGACGAGCATCGTGCACCACGTCGCGGCGTGGGCGCGCGACAGCGTGACCAGCGCGTACGCGAGAATCTGGACGAGGTAACTCTCCGAGGCGCAGGCCATCGGGCCAACGCGGCCGTCGGGCCAGACGTACGCGTAGCCGACGGACTCTCCGTTGAGCGAAAAGACGTGCCCGGTCGCGGCCCGCGCGAACTCCGCGTGATCGGCGGGACGGTTCGTCGCGCGGGTCGCGCGATCGAGCTCGTCGAGCACGAACGCGTGCGCCTCCGGGTCGAGGCTCTCGACCGCGAAGCGGTACTCGCCCGCGGCCATCTTCGCCAACTCTTCTTCGCGCGGCATCGCGCCTGCAAACCGCACGACCGGCTCGCGAAGCCCCATGCCGAGACGAAACGCGAGCGCGAGCATCGCGGGCTCGCGGACGTCGAGCAGCATCGCGCGCGGCCGGTCGCTCTCGCCGCCCAGCATCGTATCCAGCAGTCGCCGGCCGATGCCGTTGCCGCGGTACGACGGCTCGACGAAGAGATCGCCGACGTAACGCTCGTCTTCGGAGTCGTGGGCCAGCGCGATTCCGATCGTTTCGCCGGCGTCGCGCGCGACGACCGCCGCGCCGCGTTCTGCGAAGCGGAGCGCTAGCGCGATGCCGGCATCGTCGAACGCGCGGCGGCGCAGGATCGCGCGCACGCCGTCCGGCGCGCCGCGCTCGACGACGGCCTCACTCAACGGCGGGCTGCAGCATCGCGATGAGCGCCTCGGCGGCGCGGCGCCGATGGCTGACGTCGTTCTTCTCCTTCTCGGTCAGCGCGGCGAAACTGCGCCCATACGGCGGATGGAGGAAGATCGAGTCGTAACCGAAGCCGCCGCTCCCACGCTCGGCTTCGAGCACGTAACCCGAGACTTCGCCGCTGGCGAAAACCGGCTCGCCGTGCGGCCGTATCAGGCACAAGGTGCAGACGAAGCGCGCCGCGCGTCGATAGGGCGGCACGCCGCGCAGTTCGGCGAGCAACGCCGCTCGCCGCTGCGGCCACTCCATCTCGGGGCCGCCGTAACGCGCGGAGTGAATGCCGGGGCGTCCGTCGAGCGCATCGACCTCGAGTCCGCTGTCGTCGGCGAGCACGGCGGCTCCGATATGACGCGACCGGAGCTCCGCCGCGAGCGCCTGCGCCTTGATGAGCGCGTTGCCGGCGTACGTCGGGGCGTTTTCGACGACGTCGATCGCGATGCGCTTGCGCGGCGTGACGATCTGCAGCGGCGATCGCGCGAAGATCGCCTTCAGCTCGCGAAGCTTTCCGGGATTGTTCGTCGCGACGTACGTCTTCACGAGCCCTCCAGCCGCAGAACCGCCATGAAGGCCTCTTGCGGAAGCTCGACCTTGCCGACCCGTTTCATCCGTTCCTTTCCGGCCTTCTGCTTCTCGAGGAGCTTGCGTTTGCGGGTGATGTCGCCGCCGTAGCACTTGGAAAGCACGTTCTTGCGCATCGCGCTGACGGTTTCGCGAGCGACGATCTTTCCCCCGATCGCGGCTTGGATCGGCACCTCGAACATCTGGCGCGGGATCAGCTCCTTGAGCTTTTCGGTGAGCGCTCGGCCGCGCTGAACCGCCTTGTCGCGCGCAACGATGAACGAGAGCGCGTCGATCGGTTCCCCGTTGAGCAGGATCTCGAGCTTCGCCAGCTGGCCCTCCCGGTAGCCGATCACCTCGTAATCGAGCGAAGCGTACCCCTTCGTGCGCGACTTGAGCGCATCGAAAAAGTCGACGATAACCTCGACGAGCGGCATCTCGTAGGTGAGGATGACGCGGCCGTCGTGCAGGTACTCCATGTTGTCGAGCGTCCCGCGCCGGCTCTGCGTGATCTCCATAATCGTTCCGACGTAGTCGGGCGGCGAGATGATCGTCGCCTTGACGTACGGCTCCTCGATCGAGCGGATCAGGCTCGGCGCGGGCAGTTTCGACGGGTTGTCGATCGTCTCGACCGTTCCGTCCGTGCGAACGACGTGAAATACGACCGACGGCGACGTCGCGATGAGATCGAGACCGTAATCCCGTTCCAGGCGTTCCTGCACGATCTCCATGTGGAGCAGTCCCAAGAAACCGCAGCGAAACCCGAAACCGAGCGCCACCGAGCTCTCGGGTTCGTAGACGAGCGCGGCGTCGTTGAGCTTGAGCTTCTCGAGCGCATCGCGAAGCCCGTCGTACTCGCCTTCGTTGGGGTAGAGACCGCAGTAGACCATCGGTACCGCCTTGCGGTATCCCGCGAGCGCAACGTGCGCCGGGTTCGTCGCGGACGTGATCGTGTCGCCGACGTCGATCTCACCGAGGGACTTGATGTTCGCGATCACGTAGCCGACGTCGCCAAGATCGAGCTCCTTCACGGCGCGCATCTGCGGCGCGAATATCCCGACCTCGGTGCATTCGAAGACCCGCTCGTGCGCCATGGACATAAACCGCGTGCCCGGCGAGAGCTTGCCGTCGACGACGCGTACGTAACTGACGACCCCGCGATACGGATCGAACTGCGCGTTAAAGACGAGCGCCCGCAGGCGGTCGCGGTGTCCCTTCGGCGGAGGGACGCGATGGACGATGGCTTCGACGATCTCCTCGATCCCCACGCCGTTCTTCGCGCTCGCGAGGATGCACTCGCTTCGTTCCATGACGAGCAGCTCTTCGACTTCGCCCATCACGCGTTCCGGATCGGCGGCGGGCAGGTCGATTTTGTTGATCACCGGGATGATCGTCAGGTCGTGCTCGAGCGCGAGATGATAGTTGGCGAGCGTCTGCGCCTCGATCCCTTGCGCGGCGTCGATAATGAGCAGAGCTCCTTCGCACGCCGCGAGCGAGCGCGAGACCTCGTAGGAGAAATCTACGTGTCCGGGCGTGTCGATGAGGTTGAGCCGGTAACGCTCGCCGTCGCGCGCGCGGTATTCGAGCGTGACCGGATGCATGCGAATCGTGATCCCGCGCTCGCGTTCCAGATCCATCGCATCGAGCGCCTGGTCCTCGAGCTCGCGCGTCCCGAGGGTGCGCGTGATCTCGAGCAGCCGGTCCGAGAGCGTCGTCTTCCCGTGGTCTATGTGCGCGATGATGCAAAAGTTACGGACGTTGCTCGCCGTGTCGACGCGGTGCGGGCGCTCGGACTTCAGGGCCACGATACTCCTAGGGAATCTAAAAGATGGCGATGCAGCTGTTGAAGGCCATCGTCGCGAGAATCGGCCGCACGAGCAACTGCAGCACGAGCAGCAGGACGAGGAAGGCGAGATCGAGTCCGCCCAGCGGCGGGATGATTCGGCGTATCGGCGCGAGCACCGGCTCGACGATCGAGCCGACGTAATAGGCCCAGCGGCTGCGGCGCAGCTCCGGCACCCAGGAGATGACGGCGTAGATCAAGAGCACGAACGTGTAGAGGTTGACCCCGATCGCCAACGCCTTCGCCACGTCGCAGAGCAATAGGTTCATTGTCGCGCCGCACCGTTGGAGCGGGCGCGTTCGATCGCCTCGAGCTCTTCGCCGGAGGCCTGCACCGTCGGCTTGAACGCCGCGACCGGCTTGCCGTACGTGCGCGTATCCTCGCGGGAGTAGATGCTCGTGATGACGACGCCGTCGCCCTGACGATTGAGGAGCGCGAGCGCGTACGAGAGGCCGTTACCCGATCCGGCGAACGCATCGTAGCGAACGAAGCCGGCGCGCGAGAGGTCGGTGCTCGAGAGGCGCTCGAGCTCGGTGATGCGGTTGCGCAGCCGATCCAGCTCGGCGTGCGACTCGGCCGCGCGCGTCTCGAGTCCCGCGAGCCGGCCCGCCGCGCCGCCCTTCCCGCCGCCGACGAGCTCGTCGTGCAGAGCGAGCAGACGGTAGACGCGTCCCAGCGCCGGCCGCACGACGGCCAGATGATAGATGACGACCGCCGCGATCGCGCCAACGAGCGCGCCGCCCACGGCATAGAGCGTTAGAATCTGCATCGTTTTGACGTTGTGTGCCTACGGCCACGACGAGAGCCAGGTGGCTCGCGGCACCCGTAATGGCCCGCTTACCGTTGCTACCTTCCGGTTCTGGCGGGGTTCGCAGGTTTACGCCGCGCGAGGCCCAGCCCCCATCATGGTTACGCCATGATACCATACGGAAATGATACGCGCCGTGACGCTGGTCGCCGCCGTCGCGGCGGCAAGCGGGCCGATGCAGCTCCACAGCAGCGACTGCCCGCCCGGGACCCCGATCGCGACGCGGACGATGGCGGCCGATTGCGGCGGCAAGAACCTCTCGCCCTCGTTGGCGTGGAGCAGCGCGCCGGCCGGCGTCAAGTCGTTCGCTGTGATCATGCACGATGCCGACGCGCCGGTCGCCGGCGGGTTCTATCATTGGATCGTCTATAATCTGCCCGCCGGGACGACTCGCCTCGCGGCGGGCGCGAAATTGGCGCCGGGTCAGCTCGGCACGAACTCGCTCGGCAAGGCGGCCTACTACGGACCCTGCCCGCCGCCCGGACCGGCGCACCACTACACGATCACGCTCTATGCGCTCGACGTGCCGTCCGTCGAGAGCGAGGCGCCGCCGACGGCCCCGCAACTCGCAGCGCGCATCGAAGGGCACGTCCTCGCGCGCGCCGTCGTCGCGACGACCGCGCGAACCCTTTAGGATTGCGTTCGCGGGCGTCGAATGACCGCCGCGATGGATGAAGTTACGATCAAGGTCCGTGAGAACGGACCCTACCTCGTTCGCGGGCCGTTTACTCTTACGGATGCCGACGGCAATCTCTATACGCTTGAAGGGCCGAACGTAGCGCTCTGCCGCTGCGGCGGGTCCCAGACGAAGCCCTTCTGCGACGGCTCGCATAAGACGAACGGCTTCGCGGCAACCGAGCGCGCGACGGTCGCGGAGAGCGGCACGTAATGCCGTCGTACGTCCGCGAAGGCTCGGTTCCCCACAAGCGCCACATCCAATTTCGGCGGCCGGACGGCGGGCTCTACGCGGAAGAGCTCTTCTCGACGAAGGGCTTCGAGAGCGTCTACTCGTTGCTCTACCATCTGCGGCCGCCGACGGCGACGCTCGACGTCCGTCCGTGGGAGCGCCCGGCGGTTACGTTCTCCGCCAACGAACCGCTGCGCAATCGGCACTTTCTGACGGCGTCGCTGCACCCGGCCGGCAGCGATCCCGTCGAATCGCGGACGCCGCTGCTCGGCAACGACGACGTCGTCGTCGCCGTCGCGGTCGCAACCAAGCCGATGGAGTACTTCTATCGGAATACGGGCGGCGACGAACTGCTCTTCGTTCACGAGGGCGCGGGCGTTTTGGAGACGCAATTCGGCGAGCTCGCCTATCGCGCGCACGATTACCTCGTGATCCCGACGGGAACGACGTATCGCGTGCTGCCGGCTTCGCCGACGCGGATGCTCGTCTACGAGTGCTCCGGCGCCGTGACGATTCCGCGCCGGTATCGTAACGATTTCGGGCAACTCGAGGAGCACGCGCCGTATTACGAGCGCGACTTTCGCGCGCCGGCGCTGCGACCGCCCGTCGAAAGGCAGGGCGAGTACGAGGTGCGCGTGACGAACGGCGGGCGCAACGCGATCTACGTCGTGCAGAACCATCCCTGCGACGTGGTCGGCTGGGACGGCTATTGCTATCCGTACGCCTTCAACCTCGAAGAGTTCGCGCCGATCACCGGCAAACTCCATCAGCCGCCTCCCGCGCACTCGACGTTCGACGCACCGGGCGCGGCGTTCTGCGCTTTCGTTCCGCGCCTCTTCGACTACCATCCGCTCGCGATTCCGGTACCGTACAATCATTCGAGCGTTGACTGCGACGAAGTGCTCTACTACGTCAGCGGAAACTTCATGAGCCGGCGCGGCGTGGCCGAAGGCTCGATCACGCTCCACGCCGCGGGCGCTCCGCACGGCCCGCAGCCGGGCGCCGTCGAGTCGAGCTTGGGCAAGACCTCAACCGACGAGATTGCGGTGATGATCGACACGTTCAAGCCGCTGCGCCTCGCGCAAGCCGCGCTCGATTGCGAGGACCGCGAGTACTTCCGCTCGTGGCTTGAGGCGCCGGCTAAGGCGTAGCGGGTTCGATCCTTCCGCGCGCGACGCCGAAGCCGATGCGCCGCGCGCCCGGGCGTTCGCACCAGCCGCGAAGCGTCACCTCGTCGCCGTCTTCGAGAAATGCGCGGCGTTCGCCGTCGGGGAGCACGATCGGGCGTTCGCCGTTCCACGTCAACTCGATCAAGCTGCCTTCGCTCCCCGGTGCGGCGCCGCTCACCGTTCCCGACGCGAAGAGATCGCCGGGTCGCGCGACCGCGCCGTTGATCGTCGCATGCGCTAGTTGCTGCTCCATAGACCAGTAGATCGCGTCGAAGCTCGTCTGCGAGATCGTCGCGCCCGCCATTGCCGCCTCGCGCATGCTCGCGGTTTGAAGATCGACCGCGAGCCGGATCGCGTACCCGCGCGGTTCCGGTACGCGCAGATACGGCAGCGGCGGCGGATCCTGAGGCGGACCGGCGACGCGAAACGGTTCGAGGGCGTCGAGCGTCACGACCCACGGCGAGATCGTCGTCGCAAACGACTTTCCGAGAAACGGCCCGAGCGGCTGGTACTCCCACGCTTGAATGTCGCGCGCGCTCCAATCGTTGACGAGGACGAGCCCGAAGATATGTTCGCGCGCATCGTGCGCGGGGATTGAGGAGCCTAACTCGTTGGCCGGACCCGCAACGAAGCCGACCTCGAGTTCGATGTCGAGGCGGCGGCTCGCGCCGAACTCGGGTGCGGCGGCGTCGGGTGGTCTTCGCTGCCCGCGAGGGCGGCGGACGGGCGTCCCGTCGATCACGATCGTGCCGGCGCGTCCGTGATAGCCGACGGGAAGCCACTTCCAATTCGGCAACAGCGCTTCGGCGTTTGGGCGAAAGATCCGGCCGAGATTCGTCGCGTGCTCGATCGAGGAATAGAAATCGACGTAATCGCCGATCTCCATTGGGAGACGCATCTCGGCGCGGGCGCGCGGCGCGAGAAAGTGTTGCGCCCCGGCCTCACGCAGCGCCGGGTCGCCGTCCCGTCGCAAGAGCAGCGAGAGCCGCTCGCGTACTGCCGACCAGACGGTCGGGCCGGCGGCGAGCAGCGGATTCAGGACGGGCGCCTGCAGCAGTTCGGCTTCACAGCAATCGTCGAGCAGCCCCGCCTGCGCGAGCGCGTAACAGTCGAGCATCGAGTCGCCGATCGCGACGGCGATGCGCGAGATCCCACGCTCGCCCGCAAAGACGCCGAACGGGAGGTTTTGAATCGGAAAGTCGCTCTCCGGGGCGACCGGCACCCACGATTCGAGACGAGCGTCGGTCGTATCGGCGCGCCCCGTCATCGAGCGGGGATAATTCCGAGACCGGTCAAGTCGTCGACGGGTTCTGCGAAACTGCAGCTGCCGTATGCGACGAACGCATCGTTGCGCGTCGCGATCAACTCCGTCGCCGAGACCCGTTCGCTCCGCCACGCAAACGACGCGTCGTCGAACGAAAACGCGGCCGGGTCTTCTTCCGCAACGATGCGCGCGAGCGTCCCGAGAGAGACGCGCGGCGCGAGCGCCGCCGCGGCGACGAGATTGAGGAAGCCATGCATCGTGAAACCGCTCGGGGCGTCGAGACGGCGGATCGGATGGTGAAGTCCGGCGGTCGCTTTGAACGGAACCCGCGAGGCCGTCGCGCACGCGACGAATGCCGCCGTTTCGTCGACGCTTGGGAAGGCGTCGGCGGTAAGCCCGCCGCAGCGAAGTTTGGCGCCCGCTCGGATCTCCCCAAGCGCGCGCATCGCATCGGGGAGGGTTTGCGTCCATTCCGGGACACGCGGGATCTCGACGAAGACGGGCAGGTCGTCCAGGCCTGCGCTCGCGCGCGACTCCGAGAGGCGCTTGACGTCGCGACCCGTCGGGCGCAGCTCGACGCACTCGACCGCGACGCCCTCGGCGCGAATCGCGCCGATGCCGGGAAGATCGTCGAGGCCGCCGGCGATAACCGAGAACGGCCCGTCAAACTGCTGCGACGATTCTCGCAGCAGCGCCGCCGGAACGATGAACCGGCCGAGCATCCAAGCGTACCGTCCGGCGCGAGCCGCGCGAAACTCCTCGATCGCCTCGCCGAGCGGGAGTTCCGCGGGCGGGTAGAGACCGGCGTAGTCGATCAACGCCGAGAGCGCGGCGCGAACTGATGGGCGCAGCGCCATGGACGTGGTCATGCAGGGCTCATTCGACAGGGCACCCCGAGAGGCTTCGCCAAGACGGTCGCCCATGAGCACGGCGGCGCAAGCGCGCAGCAATCCCCTGGCGCAAATCGACTGGGATCACGTCGAGTTCTACGTCGGAAACGCCAAACAGGCGGCGCATTACTATATGTCGGCGTTCGGCTTCGAGCAAGTCGCGTATGCGGGTCCCGAGACGGGAGTCCGCGATCGCGTCAGCTATCTTCTCGAGCAGAACAAGCTCCGCTTCGTTTTGACCGCGAGCCTCGTTCCCGACGACGAGATCGCGCGGCACGTCGCGCTCCACGGCGACGGCGTTCGAGACGTCGCAATTCTCGTCGGCGACGCGCGCGCCGCGTTCGAGATGGCCGTGCGCGGCGGCGCCCGCGTCGTGCAAGAGCCGGCCGACCTGGAAGACGCGGACGGACGCCTCGTCAAGGCGACGATCGCAACGTACGGCGACACGGTCCACTCGTTCGTCCAGCGCGACGGGTATCGCGGCATCTTCGCGCCGGGGTTCGTCGAAGCGCGCCGCTCGATCGCCCATGCCGAGAAGCCGGGCCTGCTCTTCCTCGACCATTGCGTCGGCAACGTCGGGTGGGGCGAGATGGACGCGTGGGGCGATTTCTACGCTCGCGTCTTCGGGTTCTCGCAGTTGGTCTCGTTCGACGATAAGGACATCTCGACCGAGTATACGGCGCTGCGTTCGAAGGTGATGAGCGACGAGCGCCACCAGGTGAAGTTTCCGATCAACGAGCCGGCCCAGGGCAAGAAGAAATCCCAGATCGAGGAGTACCTCGAGTTCTACCGCGGTTCCGGCGTGCAGCATATGGCGATCCGAACCGACGACATCGCCGCAACGATTCGAGCCCTCAAGGCGAACGGCGTCGAGTTTCTCGATACGCCCGAGTCGTACTACGAGATGCTCGCGGAGCGGGTCGGCGAGATCGACGAGGCGATGGAGACGCTGCGCGATCTGCGAATCCTCGTCGATCGCGACGACATGGGGTACATGCTCCAGATATTCACGAAGCCGCTTCAGGACCGCCCGACCGTCTTCTTCGAGATCATCCAGCGCAAGGGCAGCCTCTCGTTCGGCAAGGGTAATTTCAAGGCGCTCTTCGTCTCGATCGAGCGCGAGCAAGAGAAACGAGGAACGCTGTAGTTACGAGCACGGCGCTCGACCGCGCCGAACTGGTCCGGTGGTATCGGCGCAACCGCGAACGGACGGCGTCGCTCTTCGCGTTGGTGCGCGACGAGGCGTTTCACGACCGCCCGATCCCCCTCCGCCACCCCGTGGCCTTCTACGAAGGGCATATTCCGGCGTTCGGCTTCCTCACGCTCAACGAGCGCGGACTCGGCGAAGCGCCGATCGACGCTAACTTGGAGCGGCTATTCGAGCGCGGGATCGATCCGGCGAGTCTCGACGAGGCGAAGCGCCACGATCGCGAGGACTGGCCGGACCGGCGCATCGTGGGCGCGTTCGCGGCGGCCTGCGACGAGCGCATCGTTCGGGCTCTGGAGAGCGCGAAGATCGACGATCCGCACGTGCCCCGCCTCGTGCGCGGGCAAGCCGCGTATACGGTCCTCGAACACGAGGCGATGCATCAAGAGACGCTCCTGTACATCGTCCATCAACTGCCCTACGATCGCAAGCGCGGCCCAGCCGGCCCGAACGCCGACCATGCGATCGCGCCGGCCGAGGCGTGCGGCGTCGCCGCCGGGATAGCGACGCTCGGCGCGGATCCGGACGAGATCCCGTTCGGCTGGGATAACGAATTTCCGCGCACCGAGGTCAGCGTGCCCGGCTTTGCGATCGGCGCGTACCCGGTGACGAACGGCGAGTGGCTCGCGTTCGTCGCCGCGGGCGGTCCGGCACCGTTCTTCTGGCGGCGCGGAGACGGCGAGTGGCGTTTGCGCCTGCAGTTCGAGGAGATCGCGCTGCCGCACTCGTGGCCGGTCTTCGTCACGCACGAGCAGGCCGAGGCCTACGCGCGATGGGCGGGGATGCGACTGCCGACCGAGGCGGAGTATCATCGCGCGGCGTTCGGAACTCCGGCCGGCGGCGAGCGGCCCTTTCCGTGGGGCGGCGAGCAGCCCGGGGATCGCCACGGCAACTTCGATATGCGGCGCTTCGACCCGGAACCCGTCGACGCGCATCCGGACGGCGCGAGTGCGTGGGGCGTGCACGATCTCATCGGCAACGGCTGGGAGTGGACCTCGACGCCGTTCGGCCCGCTGCCGGGCTTCTCGCCGATGGCCTCGTATCCGCAGTACTCCGCCGATTTTTTCGACGGCAAGCATTACGTCATGAAGGGAGCGTCGCCCGTGACGCCGCGCGAGCTGATCCGACGGTCGTTCCGCAATTGGTTCTATGACGACTATCCGTACGCGTATGCGAAGTTTCGTTGTGTGGCCGCCTGATGCGCGAGACGCCGGTAACGGTCGCCTACGGCGACGGAATTGGACCCGAGATCATGACGGCGACGCTGCGGGTGCTCGAAGCGGCGGGCGCGGCGCTCGCGCTGGAACGCATCGAGATCGGGGAGCCGATCTACAATAAAGGCCTCAGTAACGGCATCGAGCCTTCGTCGTGGGAGTCGCTGCGGCGCACGAAAGTCTTTCTGAAAGCTCCCATCACGACCCCGCAAGGGGGAGGGTTTAAGAGCCTCAACGTGACCGTTCGCAAGACGCTCGGAATGTATGCGAACGTCCGCCCCTGCGCTTCGCTCCATCCGTACGTCGCGACGAAGCATCCTAACATGGACATCGTCATCGTTCGCGAGAACGAGGAAGACGTCTACGGCGGCATCGAGCACCGTCAGACGAACCAAGTGACGCAGTGCCTGAAATTGATCTCGCGGCCGGGCAGCAAGCGGATCGTGCGCTACGCGTTTGAGTACGCCCGCGCGAACAAGCGCAAGAAAGTCACCTGCTTTACCAAAGACAACATCATGAAGATCACCGACGGTCTCTTCCATCGGACCTTCGATGAGATCGCGGCGGAGTACCCGGAGATCGAGCACGAGCATTGGATCGTCGACATCGGCGCGGCGAAGATGGCCGATACGCCGGAGGCGTTCGACGTGCTCGTGATGCCGAATCTCTACGGCGACGTCCTCTCCGACGTGGCCGCGCAGATCACCGGCTCCGTCGGGCTTGCCGGCTCGGCAAATATCGGCGACCACTGCTCGATGTTTGAAGCGATTCACGGCTCCGCTCCGCGGCGCGCCGGCCAAAACCTGGCGAACCCGTCCGGACTGCTGCACGGGGCGATTCTCATGCTCGTGCATATCGGGCAGGCCGAGGTCGCCGAACGCGTGCACAACGCGTGGCTCCGGACGATCGAAGACGGCATCCACACGTACGATATCTACAAGGAAGGCACGTCGCGCGAGAAGGTCGGCACGAAGGAGTTCGGCGACGCGATCGTCGCCCGGCTCGGGAAGCTTCCGGAGCACCTCAAGCCCGCCGAGTACGACAAAGAGGCGCAGATGCATATCGCGATGCGCCCGGGCGGCACGCCGGCCGAGAAAGCGCGCGCCGGCGTGGATATCTTCATCGATCGCCGCGACGGAAACCCCGACGAGATCGCCGAGCGCATGCGTGGTCTCGGCGTTGCCGGCGCGCGGCTCACGACGATCAGCAATCGCGGCACGAAAGTCTGGCCGAACGGCAATCCCGACACGTATTGGAGCGACCACTGGTGCTGCCGGTTCGAGGCCGATGGCGGTCCGTTCACCGCGGAGCACGTCGTCGGTTTGCTCTCCGCGGCGCAGCGCGCGGGTTTCGACGTCATCAAGACCGAGGGGCTCTATACGTTCGACGGGGCGCGCGGCTACTCGCTCGCGCAGGGAGAGTAAGCCCGGCGGGGTCGTGGTATACTGTCGGCGCGGAGCACGCCGGATGACCGCCCGGCAACGGGAGGAAAGTCCGGGCTTCATACGGGCAGGGTGCAGGATAACGTCCTGTCGGGGCGACTCGAAGGAAAGTGCCACAGAAACATACCACGCAGCGTTTTGCGCTGCGCCAGGGTGAAATCGTGAGGTAAGAGCTCACGGAGCGCTGCGGTGACGCAGGCTCGGGCAAACCCCACCTGAAGCAAGACCGCTCGATTCAACGGATGGCCCGTCCAAACGAGCTATGTCGCACCGAGGCGTTCGGTAACGAACGCCCCAGAGAGATGGTCATCGCCCACTTCGTGGGTACAGAATCCGGCTTATAGGCGTGCTCCGCGCTGACCGCCGGGCCGGGTGCAACCGGTGGGGTTCAACGCGAGTTTCAGCGAAGGAAGAGATCCGATGAGCGTACAGCATTTCACCCCGGAGATGACCGTCGACGAGGCGTTTAAGATCCACGCCGGCGCGCGGCGCGTCTTTGCGCGGTTTCATCTCGGCGGGTGCTCGAACTGCGCGATCAGCGAATCGCACACGATCGGTGCGATCAGCGAAGATTACGGCATTCCGCTGCCGATGCTCCTCGAGAATCTCAACGCGCTCTTCGATGCCGGGACGTTCTCGGTCGGCGATCGCGTGCGGATTCCCGACGAGATTCGCGAGCGCGTTCCACAGCTCGCCGGCGTTCCGGAGGTCGGCGAGATCACCGGTGCGGAGAGCGGCGCCTACACCGCTGACTTCGGCGAAGTTCGCCTGCAGGGGCTGGCTGAGGACTTCATCCCGGCCTAAAGCAGTTCTTTGCGAGCGGCGAAACCTTCGTCGAGGCCGTGCCAGTATGCGACGTGCGGCTCGCCCAACTTCCAACAAAGATAGGCGGGCTCGTCGTCGATCATCGACGGAAAGTCAACGAGCCCTAGGTCGATGTCTTTCACGAGGCATCCCAACGATTCGATCCGATAGATCAGTCGCCCGATCTCTCGCTTGCGCTCGGCGAATCGAGGCGCCGGCAGCGCCGAGCGCGCGGCCGCGAGGCGCGGCCGATTCGGCTCGGGAGGATGGAGCGCGGGGTCGGATTCGAGAAGTTTGATCGCGAGCTCGCGCCGCCGGCTCAGGAGCTCTTCGATCAGCGGCTCCAGCTTCGGAATGAGGGCGTTGGCGCGTTCGGGCGAAAAGAGCTTCATATGAGTTCCCTGCGGATCGTCTTCGTTACCGGGCTCTCCGGCGCGGGGCTGAGTCAGGCAATCAAGTCTTTCGAAGATTTGGGCTTCTACTGCATCGAACACCTGCCGCCGGTCGTCCTCGACGCGGCGATCGCCGCGCTGGAAGGCTCGGAGACGCGCGACGTCGCCATCGCGCTCGACCTCCGCAGCGACGCGCAACTCGGTGACCCTCGCGGCGCCATCGACCGCATCGCCGAAGCGCACGAGGTGCGGGTGCTCTTCCTCGACGCATCCGACGATCTGCTCGTACGCCGCTTCAGCGAGACGCGCCGCCGCCATCCCTTTGCAGAGGCCGGGTCGGTACGCGAGGCGATCGACGCCGACCGGCGCACCCTCGCTCCGTTGCGCGAGCGTGCCGACGTCGTCATCGATACGACGAGCCTCACCTCCGGCGCGCTGAAAGAGCGCATCGGCGCCGCCTTTCTCGCCGACCGTCAGGCAAAGCTCGGCGTGACCTTCGTCGCCTTTGGATTCAAGTTCGGTCTCCCGACCGACCTCGATCTGCTCTTCGACGTCCGGTTTCTGAGAAATCCGAACTACGAGGCCGGTCTTGCCGAGCAGACGGGTGAGGACGCCGCCGTCGGCGCATTTATCGAGAATGACCCTGCGCTCGCGCCGTTCTTGGCGAAGGTCGCGGATCTGCTCGACTACCTTCTCCCCCGTTACCTCACCGAAGGCAAATCGCAACTCACCGTCGGCGCCGGCTGCACGGGCGGGAGGCATCGCTCCGTCTTCGTCGCGCGGCGCCTGATGGAACGCTATGCCGGCGACCCCCGGTTCGACGTCTCCTTCGAGGCGCGCGACCTCGCGCGGGGCGTCTGATGCGCGCGCGTTTGGGCCGCTCGCTTCACTGGCTCCTTCCAGGCCTCGGGATCAAGCGCTGGATCCTGCTCTCCTTCTTCGGGATCGTGTTGCTGCTCGACGCCGGGACGCGCTGGTTCATCGCCGAGGGAACCGGGATCCACATTAACGAGGTCCTCGACGACATCGTTGACGACTATTTTCCGCCGGCATACCTGACGTGGATTCTCGGCGGCATCGGATTCACGAGCATCGCGATCGGCGTGTGGATGTGGCTGCGCTCGGTCGTGCGCATCGCGCGCGATCGCACCCCGAAGGGATTTCGCGACGCGCTCGTGGGGCGGCGGCTCCAACAGGGCTACAAAATCGTCGCGATCGGCGGGGGCACCGGACTCTCGACGCTCTTGCGCGGCCTCAAGCGGCGAACGAGCAATCTGACGGCGGTCGTAACGGTGAGCGACGACGGCGGCTCATCGGGCCGTCTTCAGAAAGAACTCGGCGTCTTGCCGCCGGGCGACGTGCGAAACTGCCTCGTCGCGCTCGCCGACGACGAGGCGCTCGTGACGGATTTGTTCCGCTACCGCTTTACGGAGGGCGAAGGCCTGAGCGGACACTCGTTCGGGAATCTCTTCCTGGCGGCGATGAGCGGCGTCACCGGCAACTTCGATCAAGCGATCAAAGAGTCGAGTCGCGTGCTCAACGTCGTCGGCCGCGTTCTGCCGGCGACGCTCGGAGTCGTGCGGCTCTGCGCGGAGCTCGACGACGGATCGGTCGTCGAAGGCGAATCGAACATCTCGAACGCGCATCGAGCGATCAAGCGCGTCTTCTTCGATCCGCCCGCCGCGGCACCGCTCGACGAGGTGATCGAGGCGATTCGCGATGCCGACGCGATCGTGCTCGGACCCGGATCGCTCTTCACGTCGGTCCTCCCGAACTTCTTGGTCAGCCGCGTCGCGCTCGAGGTCGCAAACGCGCACGCCGTCAAGATGTACGTCTGCAACGTCATGACGCAGCCGGGCGAGACCGACGGGATGACCGCCGCCGATCACGTCGAGGCGCTGCTCGGCAACGCCGGCGAGCGCGTCTGCGACTACGTCATCGTCAACGACGAGCCGCCCTCGAGACTTCTCGGCGCGTACGCGCAGGAGGGTCAGGTTCCCGTCGACCCCGACGTCGACCGCATCGCGGCGCTCGGCTTGGAGCCGGTCCGCGCCTCGGTCATCGGTGAGACGGAGACCGTCCGTCACGACCCCGAGAGACTTGCCACCGTCGTGCTCGGCATCATCGATCGAACCGTCGCGGAGCGCGCGACGTTGATGAAGCCCGCGAGCGCGTACCGTCGCTCGAGCGCCGTCGGATAGCAGCCGCTTAGTGCGGGGTCTGTTGCGCCAGCGTTAGGTTGAGCGCGAACGGCTTTCCCGGTTCGATGTTCGTGCTCGCCGCGAGCGGCTGATAGCCCGTCGCCTGCACGGCGTAGTCGGCGAGACCGCTCGGCACTTTATCGATCGTGAACTTACCGGCCGCATCGGTCGTCGCGGTCAAGACCGTGTCGATCGTGACGACGGCGCCGGCGATCGGGGCGCTCGTCGCCGCGTCGACGACGACGCCGTTGACCGTCGCAAATCCCGCCGGCGGGGGGAGCGCGTCGTTGTTGCAACCCTGCGTCGCGAAAAGAATGAATGCCGTCAATGCTGCAAGGCGGGCGACGCACGCTTTCATAGGTGAACCTCTTCGCCGCGCTGAAGCCGCCGCTCCTATGGCACGCCCCGCCCCCGCCGCCCAAACGGCCGGCCTCGTCTATTGCGAGAACGCACTCGAGGCGATCGGAAACACGCCGCTCGTAAAGCTGAACAAGGTCGTCGACGGCGCAAAATGTCTCGTGCTCGCCAAGGTCGAGTACGTCAATCCGGGCGGGAGCGTGAAGGACCGGCCGGCGGTCGCGATGCTCGATGCCGCCGAGCGCGAGGGAATGCTCAAGCCGGGCGGCACGATCGTCGAACCGACGAGCGGGAATACGGGAACGGGCCTTGCGATGGCCGCGGCGATACGCGGGTACCGCTGCATCCTCGTGATGCCGGACAAGATGTCGCGCGAGAAGATCGACCTGCTGCGCGCTTACGGGGCAGACGTCGTTATTACGCCGACGAACGTGCCGCCCGACTCGCCCGAGTCGTACTACGGCGTCGCCAACCGGCTCGCGTCGGAGATTCCCGGCGCATTCCAGCCAAATCAGTTCCATAACCATTACAATCCCGAAGCGCACTATCACACGACGGGACCCGAGGTCTGGGAGCAGACGGGCGGAGCGATCACGCACTTCGTCGCGGGCATCGGGACCGGCGGCACGATCTCCGGAACCGCGCGCTATCTGAAAGAACGCAACCCCGCCGTGCACGTCGTCGGTGCCGATCCCGAAGGCTCGATCTACTCGGGCGACATCCCGCGCTCGTACGCGGTCGAGGGGATCGGCATGAGCTATCTTCCGGAGACGGTGGACCTTCGCGTCATCGACGAGATGGTGCGCGTCTCCGATCGCGACTCGTTCCTCATGGCGCGCCGCATCGCGCGCGAAGAGGGGCTGCTCGTCGGCGGATCGGCGGGCACCGCGGCCGTCGCCGCAGTCAAGCTGGCGCAGACGCTGCCGGCCGAGGCGATCGTCGTCGTCATGCTCCCCGACTCCGGCCGAGGCTACATGTCGAAGATCTTCAACGACGACTGGATGATCGCAAACGGTTTTTTGGCCGACGCGAAGCGCCGCGCGACGGTCGGCGACGTGCTTCGCGGCAAGACGCCGCTGCCTCCGATGATCGTCGTGCAGCACGACGACACCGTGAAGACGGCGCTCGATCTGCTGCGCCGTTACGAGATCTCGCAGCTCCCCGTCATGCGCGGGCGCGAGCAGGTCGGCAGCGTGAACGACGTCGGCGTAATGCAGAGCGTCTTCGACCACGCCGATATCATTCACCAGCCGGTGAGCGAGGTGATGGGACGGGCCTTCCCCGCGCTCGAGCAGTCCGAAGAGATCGAACGAGCGTATAAACTGCTGACGCTCGCCAATCCGGCGATCGTCGTTACCGATGAGGGCGAGCCGATCGGCGTGGTGACCCGCCAGGACATCATCAGCTTCCTCTCTACGAGCTCCGAAGTGGTGCGTCAGTAGCGATGAAGTTTTCGACGAAAGCGATTCACGTCGGCCAAGAAGCCGACCCCGCGACCGGGGCGACGATCGTCCCGATCTACCAGACCTCGACCTACACGCAGGCGCGCGTCGGCGAGCATAAGGGCTTCGACTACAGCCGCACGATCAATCCGACGCGCCTCGCGCTCGAGCGGCAGCTCGCCTCGTTGGAAGGTGCGCGATACGGCAGCGCCTTCGCAAGCGGAATGGCGGCGACGGCCGCGGTGCTCGGCTTGCTCTCGGCCGGCGATCACGTCGTCGTGAGCGACGATCTTTACGGCGGAACCTACCGGCTCTTCGCCCGCGTTCTCCAGCGCTACGGCCTCGACTTCACCTACCTCGATGCGACCGATCTCGATGCGGTGCGCGCGGCGATCCGGCCGGCGACCAAGATGCTGTGGATCGAGACCCCGAGCAATCCGCTGCTCAAGGTTCTCGACATCGCGGCGATTGCGGGCCTGCGCCAAGGCCGGCTCCTCGTCGTCGACAACACGTTCGCGACGCCGTACTTTCAACAGCCGCTCGAACTCGGCGCCCAGATCGTCGTCCACTCGACGACGAAGTATATCGGCGGCCACAGCGACGTCGTCGGGGGCATCGCGATCACCGACGACAAGCAGCTTTACGATGAGATCCGCTTCATGCAGAACGCGGCGGGCGGCGTCCCCGGTCCTCACGACGCATGGCTTACCATGCGCGGCGCGAAGACGCTCGCCTTACGCATGCGCGAGCACGCGCAAAACGCGCAGATCGTCGCCGAGTTCCTCGAATCGCGCCCCGACGTCGCGCGCGTGCACTATCCGGGGTTGCGCTCGCATCCGCAGCACGAGCTGGCGAAGCGCCAGATGACGGGCTTCGGCGGAATGCTCTCGGTCGAGCTCGAGGGTCCCGCGGAGCGCGCCTTGGAATTCGCCGCGCGGCTACAACTTTTCAGCCTCGCCGAAAGCCTCGGCGGCGTCGAGTCGCTCGTCTGTCATCCGGCTCGCATGACGCACGGATCGATTCCGAAAGAAGAGCGAGAGCGCCGAGGAGTCTCCGATGGCTTGCTGCGCCTCTCCGTCGGCATCGAAGACGTCGACGACCTCATCGACGATCTGCGCGCGGGTCTCGACGCTACGGTTGGTATAAGGGGTAGCGGACTGCCGTCACCTGTTTGAGGACGTTCCTCGCCTCGTCTCCGCTCGTGTCGCCCATGCGCGTCGTCTCGGAGAGCACGATGCCGCGCTGGCCGTCGGCCCAGACGATCGCGTACTCCTTGCGCGCGTCGAAGCCGCTGCCGTAGGCAACCTCGACGAACGTTGCGGGCATGCCGTTGAGCAGCGTCATCGGCGTCTTGTTTCGAATTAGCGTGCCGTCTTGCGAGTTGTGGGTCTGGCTCTCGAACTGCCCTTCCCACTGCTCGGGCGGCCCATCGAAGGCCTCCATCGCGATCGTTATGGTTCGCGCGTCTTCCTTGCCCGGGTGCAGCACCCACGCAGCGACCGGCGTCAGATCTTCGCCGAGTTGGTTGAGCGCTAACTCCTGGCGGTTGATGAGGACGGCATCGGGCGGCGCGGTGAAACTCATCGCTGCATCGGTGTAGGTGTGGGGATCGGGCGACGGCGTCGGCGGCGGCGGCACTTGAGCGAGCGCGCGCCCGCTCGCGAAGAACGCCAGCGAAAACGCCAATGCGAGAACGCTACGAGTCATTCTCTGTCCAGAGCGGCAGCGAGCACCGGCAACGAAACGGCATACCGATAACCAACGTTGCGATGATCGTCGTCGAATTCCTCGTGACGAACGGCGAGCCCGAGCTCCCGGATGCGCTGCGCGATCACGCGAGCCCCGACGTCGAGGTTGTACTCATCGCGCCGGCCGCAGTCGACGAATCGTAGGCGCAGCCGCTCGAGCTCGGCCCGGTGTCCGGCGATCCTCTCCGCCGGATCGTATGCGAGCCAGCGCGCGAAGACGTCGTCGCGGAGCTCGCCGGTCGCTCGGTCGAACGGGAGGTCGAGGTCGAACGCGACGGAGCCGCCCGGCGAGTATGCGGCGGCGTATGCGAGCATCTCCATCGTCGTGTACTCGGCCGGCGTGCGCTTCTGCTTCTGCTCGAAGCCCTCGACGTAGGCGGCGATGTTGAAGTCGTGCGCCTCGAGCATGCGGTGCACGGTTGCAAATGCCGGAAAATGCGCGTAACGGAAGTACGCGTCGCCGCTGTGCGAAGCGAACGCGGCGAACGTGCCCGGGTGCGCCAGGACGAGGTGCATCGCTCCGAAACCGCCGGACGACTTGCCGGCGACGGCGCGGCCGCCTTCGGCGGCGATCGAGCGATACGTACGGTCGACGTGTCCGACGACGTCGCGCACGGTGTAGGTGGCGTAGGCGCCGTTATGAATCGAGTCGACGTACTGCGAGCCTCCCAGGCGCGTGAATCCGTCGACGAGCACGACGAGCGCGGGCATCATCTGCCGCTCGCGGATGAGACGGTCGGCCCACTGCAACACGTTCGTCTCCCAACGTCGTGCCGAGACGAGCGCCGCCGCGTCCCCCGTATAACCGTGCAGCACGTAGAGCGCAGGATAGCGCCGCGAGCCCTGCGGATCGTATCCCGGCGGCAGATAGACGACGACCGGACGCGTCGCGGGGTCGCCGAGGGGATTGCCCGCCAGTGCGGCGCTCTCGATGAAATCTAGCCGGACGTCTCCTGTGAGTCCTAAGAGACGTGCGAAAGCCGCGGGTTCGTGCATGGCGGCTCCGTTCGTCGCACGAATAGCCGTCGCCTAGAATGGCGGGCTTGAAGCGCGCGATCGATCTACGCGGCGCGGTTTCGATCAACATCATCACGATGATCGGCATCGGGCCGCTCGTCACAATTCCGTTGGTGATCGCTGCGCTCGGCGGCCCGCTGGCCCTCGTCGGCTGGATCGCCGGCGCGGTCGTCGCCCTCTGCGATGGGCTCGTCTGGGCAGAGCTTGCGTCGCGCTATCCCGGCTCGGGCGGCACGTACGTCTATCTCCGCGAGACGTTCGGTCCCCAGCGGCTCGGAAAAGCGCTGGCGTTCCTCTTCAACTGGCAGTTCCTCCTCTACGCCCCGTGCCTGCTCGCCAGCGGGTACATCGGCTTTGCGAACTACGCAGCCTATCTCTATCCTCCGCTCGGCACGAACGCGACGCTCCACGACGCGGTCGCGGTCACGATCGGCATCGTAACCATTCTCTTGCTCTATCGGCGAACTGCCGAGGTTTCGTCGCTCGGCGCGCTCCTCGCCGTCGCCGCGACGCTTACCGTGGCGATCGTGGCCGCCGCCGGACTCTCGCACGCGAACTACCACCAGGCGTTCGCGTTGGGGCAGCCGGTCCGGCTCGGCATCGGCTTCGTCGCCGGATTCGGCAGCGCGCTGTACATCACGCTCTACGACTACGTCGGCTACGCCGACGCGGCGCTGCTCGGTGACGAGGTCGTCGAGCCGGCGCGCACGATTCCGCGCGCTATCCTGCTCTCGGTGCTGATCGTCGCCGCGCTATACGTCGCGCTGCAGGTCGGCGTGCTCGGCGTGGTTCCGTGGCGTTCGCTGCTCGACGCGCACGGTCAACCGACCGCGCAAGCGCAGTACGTGGGCGCCTTCGTCGTCGAACGGACGTGGGGTCGCGCCGCCGCTCTCGGCGTGACGCTGCTCGTGCTCGTGACCGCCTTTGCATCGCTCTACGGCAACCTGCTCGGCTTCTCGCGCATCTCGTTTGCCGCCGCGCGCGACGGAGCGTTTCTTCCGCTCTTTGCCAAGCTGCACCCAACGAAAGAGATTCCGCACGTCGCCCTGCTTGCCGTCGGCGGCCTCTCGCTCGTGGCGAGCCTCTTCACCCTCGATCAGGTCATCGCGTTTCTCACCGCCGGCATCGTGCTCGTGCAAGGAATCGCGCAGATCGTTGCCTTGGCCGTGCTGCGAGCCGGCCGCGCGCCCTCGCCGTTTCGCATGCCGCTCTACCCGTTCCCGGCGCTGATCGCACTGGCGGGCTGGACGCTGGCGTTCGTCGCGTCGGGTTCGCAAGCGATCGCGCTCGGAGCCGGCTGGCTCTTGTGCGGCGCGCTCGTCTACGTCGTAGCGGCCCGCGCGCGGCGGTGGTGGCCGTTCTTGCTCGCGGCGCTTTTCGCCATGGCGGCGCCGGCGACGGCACGCGCCGCATCGGGCGAATGGACGACGTGGAATACCTCGCGTATCGTCTCCGAGCACGGCTATCCGGTCTTCGAAGTCGACGGCCGTCCCTTCTTCGTCTACGGGGCGGCGTTTTTCTACGAGCGCGTTCCGCGCGAGCGGTGGCGTGAGGCGCTGCTCGCGTATCGAGGACTCGGCATCAACACGATCGACCTCTACGTCATCTGGAACTGGCATGCTTCGACGGGCTCAGCACAGGCTCCAGATGCCGTCCGCTACGACTTTAGCGGAGCAACCGATCCGCGACGCGATCTTGCGGGCTTGCTCCAACTGACGCACGAGTTGGGGTTCAAGCTGATTCTGCGACCGGGACCGGTGATTCGCAACGAGTGGCGTAACGGGGGCTATCCGGCGTGGCTTCTCGAGCGCCCCGAGTACGATATGCCGTTGCACGACGTCCTCGAAGGCCGCTATCCGGCAACGGCAACGCTGCAGAACGCGCACGCCGATGCCGCGGCGCAAGCGTGGCTGCGCAATCCCACGCACCTCCGCGCGGCCGCGCAATGGCTCGGGGACGCGTTGACGGCGGTCGCGCCGTACTCGCACGACGTGCTGGCGATCGCGCTCGACGACGATCAAGGCGCGTATCTCGATAACGATACGTGGCCGGCGCCGCACTGGCACGCATACGTGAACTGGCTGCGGGGGAGCGTGCGGACGATCGTCGGCGATCGCGTCCCGCTGTTCCTGAACACGTACGAAATGAAGGTGCCGAGCGCGTCACCCGCTTGGGCGTGGGGAAACTGGTATCAGAGCGGGGCCTACGCAATCGGCGCGCACGATCTGGCAGATCTCGACTTCGCCACCGGGCTCTTGCAGACGCAGCGCGACCTTCCGGTGATGCAGTCGGAGTTTCAGGCGGGCTGGCTGCAGGGCGCGGACGAGGGCGCGCCTCGTCCCAGCGATGCGGCGAGCACGGCGCTCGCTCTCGGCGAGCTGATCCGCGACGGCGCGCACGGCATCGTGAACTTCCCGCTGCAGGACACGATCTATCCCGCCGGCTGGGAGGCGCCGTGGGCAAACTGGTCCTACGCATGGGACGCGGCGCTCGATGCGGTTCTGCGACCGTCCGCGCGGTACGCGCCGACGGCCGCGACCGGCGAGGACGTTCGGCGATACGGTCGGCTCCTCGCGCGAACGCACGTCGCCGCCGATGCGGCGATAATCTGGCCCCCGAGCCTCTTTTCGCCGAACGCGTTGAGCGACGGCGACTTTCGCGCGTTCGCCGATGCGACGATCGCAGCCCAACGCGACTGCAACGCGCGCGGCCTCAGTTGCGTCTTGATCGATCTGGCGCTCCCCAACGCGACCGCGCGCTTCTCCCGGATCGTTCTGCCGATCGCGCTGACGTCGCGATTGCGCGACGCCTTGCAGCCTGCAATCGGGGACGAGCTCGCCCGTCTGCGACGCCAGGGACGCCTCGCCGCGACGCTCGGGCCGGCCGCGATCGTGCCGCAGTTGCAGGGAGGCGCGCCCGGGTCGACGTTGCTGCTTGCCGACGACGCAACGTACGGCTTCATCGAGGCCGTGAACCCAAGCGAGGCCGCGCGCTCGTTTGGGCCGATGCGCGTAACGCTCGCGAGTCGCGCGGCCATCGTTCCGCCGTTCGCGCTCGCGGCGAGAAGCGCGCGCCTCATTCCTCTGGGTGTCGGCGCCGTAACGCAAACGGCTCCCGCACCGGCGGTAGCGACACCGCCGCCGTTTGCGGGTGACGATGCTGTGACACTTGCAGGCACCTCCAACCGCCTGCGAGTAGCGTTCGCGCCGGCTGCAGGCGCTCGGATCGCGGAGTTGAGCGCGGAAGGATTTACCAATGCGGCGAGCGGGATCGGGTTGCTCCGCGACGCTGTCGACCCGGAGCCTCCGCCGTCGGCACGCGACTACATCGCGGCGTACACGCATCCCTTGCCTGCCGGGACCTTCAATCGCGCATACGATTGCTCTCGAGTCGCGAGCGCCGCGGAGGTCGTGGAACGCTGCTCCTACGAGGCGCCCGATCTTCCCACGGGCGGGGCGCTCTTCAAACGCACGCTCGCGCTGGATAAAAATGGGAACGAGCTTGTAGCAGACCTCGAATATGCGCCGCGCGATCCGCAGTCGCCGGCGCGGTTGGAGAGCATCTCAGGGTTCGCGTTCTCGCAGGACGATACGTTGGTGACCGCGAGCGGCGCCGTCGGGATCCTCCACGGCGCGCGATTTGCTACGCTACGCTGGCGCCCCGAACAGGTCGCGAGCGTGCGGCTTCGCCGGACGCGCGGCGCAGAAATCGTGACCCTGATCTTTGCGGTGCGTTCGCCGGAGGTGCGCCTGGCGGTTGCGACCGCTCACGACGTCTCCGAGGCGCAGCGCCTGCTCGGCGCGAAACAGCCGTAGCTCGCCGGGGAAGTGGCGGAATGGCAGACGCAGCCGCCTCAAAAGCGGCCGAGGCAACTCATGTGGGTTCGACTCCCACCTTCCCCACCAGTACCTTTACGGGAAAAAACGCCCAAGCTTTAGGTGGTCGGTACCCCGATTTTTACGCCAGCGGGACCACAATTTCGCGCCGTCTAAGAGCGGCCGAGCACGGAGGTTCCGATGGCCCGCAAACGACAATCCCCCGAGTCGATCGCTGCCGTCTTACGCAAGGTCGAGTCCGGCATTCCGATCGCGAAGCTGGCGCGTGAAGCCGGCGTCCACGAGAACACGATCCATCTCTGGAAAAAGAAATACGGGCAGCTGGGGACGCCAGAGATCCGCGAGATGAACGAGTTGCGCGATGAAAACACACGCCTCAA